>NZ_BAAHXB010000019.1:0-70711 GCF_054657215.1 Endothiovibrio diazotrophicus | reverse complement strand
CGTCGTCGCGGACGTGACGGTGGTCGGGGTAGTTGCCGAGGTCACGGTAGTGGGCGTCGTCGCAGACGTCACCGTCGTCGGCGTGGTGGGCGTCGTCGCGGACGTGACGGTGGTCGGGGTAGTCGCCGAGGTCACCGTGGTGGGCGTCGTCGCGGACGTGACCGTCGTCGGGGTAGTCGCCGAGGTCACCGTGGTGGGCGTGGTCGCGGACGTGACGGTGGTCGGAGTGGTCGCCGAAGTTACCGTGGTGGGCGTCGTCGCGGACGTGGCGGTCGTCGGCGTGGTCGCCGAAGTCACGGTGGTGGGCGTCGTCGCGGACGTGACGGTGGTCGGCGTGGTCGCCGAGGTCACCGTGGTGGGTGTCGTCGCAGACGTCACGGTCGTCGGCGTCGTCGCCGAGGTCACCGTGGTGGGCGTCGTCGCGGACGTGACCGTCGTCGGGGTAGTCGCCGAGGTCACCGTGGTAGGCGTCGTCGCAGACGTAACGGTGGTCGGAGTGGTCGCCGAGGTCACCGTGGTCGGCGTCGTCGCGGACGTCGCGGTGGTCGGTGTGGTGACGGTGGTGGCCTCGGCCGTCGGCTGGGCGCCAGAGCCGCCACTGCCGCTATTCAGGGTGCTGCTTTGGAGCGGCTCGGTGCGCAGTGAGGAGGCGGGTGGTTGATTGCCGCCGCCGGCGCCGGCCTCGACGTCACCCTGCGGGGAGGTGACGTCGAACAACGGGGGGGTGGTCACCGGTTGGCCACCGCTCCCGTCGGTCTGTTCGCCGTCCTGGCCACCGGTACCGCTCTGGCCGCTGCGCACGCCGAGACCGCGGTCGTGGATCCGCCCTTCATCGTAGTGGGCACGACCGCGCAGATCGGAGTCGTGGAGGGCGGTCTGGACGTTTTCGTTGCCGCCGCCGTCCACCCGCTCGGGCGGGGCGGTG
The DNA here is from genome assembly GCF_054657215.1 of Endothiovibrio diazotrophicus. Lineage (NCBI taxonomy): Bacteria > Pseudomonadati > Pseudomonadota > Gammaproteobacteria > Chromatiales > Thioalkalispiraceae > Endothiovibrio > Endothiovibrio diazotrophicus. The sequence continues at coordinate 69,786 of NZ_BAAHXB010000019.1, read as the reverse complement.
AGGTCTTCGGGGCTGGCCCCCTCGTCACTCTCCTGGGTGCGGCTGAGTACCGTCAGGTCGTCGAAGAGGACCGATTCCTCGTGCTGTGCGGGGTTCCCTTCACCGTTGGTCGAGTGGTTCTCGGTAGGCTTGGTTTCATTCTCGGACATCGCACGATTCCCCACAGGCACTTGTTCTCACTACGAGCTTACGCAGGCCCGTTACCCCCCACTAGACGACCAAAGGTTAGTAAGCATTTTCCCTATCAAGGAAAAGGAATACGCCACGCGCCGGACCCGTTCCGCAGATCCGGAAAGGCAGAGCCGTGGCGGCCGGAGGATCGGGCTTCAGCGCTCCCGGAAGGCGCTGGACAGGGCGTTGACCACCGGCTTCGAGAGATAGGCGAGCAGGGTCTTGTGGCCGGTGAGGATCTCCGCTTCGACGGCCATGCCGGCCTGCAGAGGATGACGGCTGGGGTCGTCGCCGACGTAGGGTTTGTCGAGGGCGACCCAACCGAGGAAGTAGGGGCGGCCGTCGTCGCCGACCACGTTGGAAGCGGAGATGCGTTTGAGGATGCCGGTGGCGAAGCCGAAGCGGGAGTAGTCGTAGCTGCTGACCCGCAGGTTGACCTCCTGGCCGACCTTCACGTAACCGACGTCCTTGGGGGCGATCCGCACCTCAGCCTCGAGGGCGGCAGCGGCGGGGACGATCTGCATCAGCAGCGAGCCGGGCTGGACCACTTGGCCGACGGTCTGCACCTTGAGGTTGTGGACGTAACCGCGGGTGGGCGCGCGCACCTCCAGGCGGTTGACCCGGGCGTCGAGGCGGCGCAGGGTCTCCTCCACTTCGGCGATCTCGGCCCGTACCGTACCCATCTCGGCCAGGGCGTCGCGGCGCAGCTGGTTGGCGCTGTCGATGCGCCGGCTCTCGGCCTCGGCCAGCTCCTGGTTGACCAGGTCGATCTCTTGGACGATCCGGTTCACTTCACCCTGGGCGGTGACCTCGGCGCGGCGGGTCTCCAGCAGGGTGGTGCGGTCGATCAGCTTGCGTGCGGCGAGCCCTTCGCGCATCGCGACCATCTCGGCGGTGAGGCCCTGCTGTTCGCGGGCGGCGGCCAGCGACTCGTCGAGCTGGGCGAGACGCCGTTTACGCTGATCCACCTGGCGGTCGAGGATGTCCAGGGTGGAGGTGCGGGTGGCCATCTGGTTGAGGTAGAGGCCGCGCTGGTCGGAGACCAGATCGGGGTACTGCTCGGCGTAGGCGGAGAAATCGGGCTTGCGCTCCTCGGTGAAGGCGGCGAGCCGTTCGGCGCGCAGCTTGAGCGAAGCGAGGCGCGCCTCCATCTGGCGCTGGTCGGCGTGGGCCTGCGAACCGTCGATGCGCAGCAGCACCTGCCCCTTCTCCACCAGCATGCGGTCCTCGACGTTGATCGCGTCGACCACCCCGCCGTCGAGGTGCTGGACCACCTTGATGTTACCGGCCGGCACGACTTCGCCGGGGGCGGTTGCCACCTCGGTGAGGTCGGTCAAGCCGGCCCAGCCGATGAAGGAGATGACCATCGCGGCGACCACGTAGAGAATCGGCCGGACGAAGGCGGGGATCAGCTCCTCCTCCACCTGGACGGTCTCGGAGAGCAGCCGCCGCTCGCGCTTGCCGAAGACGGTCTGGCGCATCTCTTCGGCTCCTTCGGTGCTGGTAACTCGCAGAAACATCAGCGTAATCCCGCCATCACTTTCTCTTGGATCTTGTCGAAGGGGCCCATCGCGGTGACGCTCCCCTTCTCCAGGTAGACCACCAGATCGGACATCCGCATGTGGCCCGGCCGGTGGGTGACGATGAGCAGGGTGGCCCGTCCGCGCAGCCAGCGGATGCAGCGGGTCAGCGCCGCCTCGCCGGCGCGGTCCATGCCGGTCCCCGGTTCGTCCATCAATACGACCGATGCAGGCTTAAGCACGGTTCGTGCCAGTGACAGTCGTTGACGGAAGCCGTGGGGCAGTTGGTCGGAGCGGCTGTTGGAGATCCGCGTGTCGAAGCCATAGGGCAGCGCCTCCACGTCTTCCCGCAGGCCGGCCATCTCCGCGGCCCAGCGCACCTCTTCGTCGGTGGCGGCGGGGTGGACCAGGCGCAGGTTCTGGGTGACGGTGCCGTAGAACAGCTCGCAGTTCTGCGGCATATAGCTGATCTGCGAGCGCAGGTCGGTGGTGGTGAGCTGGCGGATGTCGACATTATCCAGGCGCAAGGTGCCGGCCTGGGGCACGTAGACCCGCAGGATCTGCTTGAACAGCGTCGATTTTCCGGCGCCGTCGGGGCCGGTGATGGCGACCATCTGCTTCGGCCGGGCGACGAAGGTGACGCCGAGCAGCGCCGGGTCGGCATCGTTGGCGTAGCGGAAGGAGACCCGCGACAGCGCCAGCCCGCCGCGGGTCTCGGGGCGGATGGTCTGCTTGACGCCGCTGTCACGCTCGCCGGGCAGGCGCATCAGGTTCTCCACCTGGCGGATGTTGGTGGTCACCCGCACGATCGAGGTGGCGGCGAGGAAGACGTTCTGCATCGGCCCGGTGAGCCGCCAGGTGAGGATCATGGTGGCGATCATCGCACCGCTGGTGATCTGACCGTGGGTGGCGAGGATCGCCGAGACGATCAGTGCCATCACCCCGGTGCCGGTGCCGATGGTCTGGGCGATCGCCCCCACCCGCTGGTGGGCCTGGTGTTCGCGGAAGGCGTTCATCACCGCGTGGCCGCTCATCTCGCGCAGCCGCGCCATCCAGGTGGGGCCGGCGCCGGTGGCGCGAATCACGCGCATCGCGCTGAGGGTCTCGTTGATGAACTCCCAGCGCAGCGCCGAACCGCGCGAGGAGGTCTCCACCGCCCGCCCGCTGGTCTGGCGCACGGCGAGACCGAGAAGCCCGAAGGCGCAGGCGGAGACCGCCAGCACGGCGAGGATCCAGGGGTTGATGATGATCAACGCGGTCAGCATCACCAGGGTGGCCGGCAGATCGAAGGCGAGCAGCGCCAGCGGCCCGAGGAAAAACTCGCGCAGCCGCTCCAGGTTGCGGATGCGCCCCACCTGGCGGCTCACCGAGAGCCCCTCGATGGAGGAGGCGGGCAGGCCGATGATGCGCGCGAAGACGCTCACCCCGAGGATGTATTCGGAGCGCCCGCCGACGTAGGCGAGGAGCCGGCTCTTGAACACCGTGAGCATCCAGTTGAGCGCGGTGGCGATCCCCACCCCGACCAGCAGGTAGGCCGCCATGCGGATGTCGCCGGCGGGCAGCACCCGGTCGTACATGGACATCACGAAGAGCGGCGTGGCCAGCGCCAGCACGGTGCTCAGCACGGTCACCGCGAGGGCCATCCCCAGGTGGCGGCGGAAGCGCCAGATCAGCCCGCCGAGCCAGCTCGACTTCACCGCCGCCGCCCGGGTGTTGGGCCGCTCGCGCTTCTTGAAGACGTAGAAGTCGCCGCCCCCCGGCAGCCGATCGACCCACCGCTCCTCGGCGCTGACGCCGTCGAACAGCCGCAGCCGGCCGTCGTCGCTGCACTCCAGCACCAGTTGGGCGCCGCTCCCCTTGGGCAGGTAGAGACAGGGCAGCAGCCGCGGGTCCGGATGGTCGGAGAGGTGGCCGGCGTGGCGCGGCGGGTAGTCGAGGTTGGCGAGCACGGCAAAGAAGCCGGAGAGGTCGAGCTGCTCGTCCATATGCGGCAGCGCCTCGGCCAACTCCCGTTCGCGGCCGTCCCAGCCGAGCCGGTGGAGCAGCGGCAGCAGGCAGTTGGAGAGGTCGGTGGCGCGACGGAAGCGCTCCGCCACCAATTGCGCCTCCGGCCGCTCGCCGGCGGGCCGCGGGATCGGCTCCTCGCTCTCGCCGGCATCCCCCGCGCGGCTCGGTTCGCCCTCCCGGAGGCGGCCGTCGGCGAGGGTGTAGACCCGGTCGGCGAGGCGCAGCAACGATGGCCGGTGGGTCACCAGCACCAGGGTGCGCCGCCCCTTCTCCCGCTCCAGGTACTGACGGACCACCCGGTCGCCGTCGATGTCGAGCGCGATGTTGGCCTCGTCGAAGAGGATCACCTCGGGGTCGCGGGTCAGTGCGCGGATGATGGTGATCAGCTGGCGCACCCCCATCGGCAGGGTCTCGCCGGCATCCTCGCCGAGGCGGGTCTCGTAGCCCAGGCGCATCCCGGAGACGATGGTGTCCAGACCCAGCTCGCGGGCCACTTCGAGGGCCCGCGGTTTGAGGCGATCCTCGTACATGGTCAGGTTGTCGAGGATGGTGCCGGCAACCACCGTGCCGCTCTGCGGCAGCAGGGCGATGCGGCGATGGAACGAATCGGCGGAGAACCCGGCCAGCGGCTGGCCGTCCACCAGCATCTCGCCGCGGTCGGGGCGCTCCATACCGGCGAGCAGTGCCATCAGGGTACTCTTGCCGCTGCCGCTCTCGCCGCGGATGGCGATGCAGCCGCCGGCCGGGATGGTCAGATCGAGGCCGGAGAAGAGCGGCCGCTCGGCGTCGAAGCACACCTCCACCTGACGCAGCTCCAGCCCCTCCCCGATCCGCGGCAGCGGCGGCTTGTCCGCCTCCTCGACCACCGGCAGCTCCATCAGCTCGCTCAACCGCCGGTCGGCGGCGACGAACCCCTGGTAGCGCAGCCACACCGCGAGCCCCCGGCGTAGCGGGGCCAGCGAGCGCACCGAGAGCATCATGCAGGCGGCCAGCGAGCCGGGGGTCATCTCGCCGTCGATCACCACCCAGGCGCCGCTGAAGATGACCCCGGCGATCATCACCTGGGAGAAGAGCGTGCCCAGCCCGGTGGCGAGCGTACTGCCGTGGGTGAGCTTCTCGCCCTGCTCGGCGTTGGCCTCCTGCAGCCGCTCGTAGCGGCGCAGCATGGAGTCCTCCATCATCATCGTCTTCACCGAGTGGATGCCGCTGAGCACCTCGGTGAGGAAACTGAAGCGGCGGTCGTCGCTGAGGTGGCGGGCCTGCACCTGGTCACGCATCCAGCGCCCGTAGCGCACGGTGAACAGCGCGAAGACCAGCAGCAGGATGGCGGGCACCCACACCAGTTGGCCGGCGATCAAGTAGATCAGCAGCAGAAACAGCGCGGCGAAGGGCAGGTCGAAGAGCACCAGCAGCGCCTGACCGGAGTAGAACTCGGCGACCTTCGCCGCGGCGTGCAGCTTCTCGGCGTAGGCCCCCGGTTCCTCGCGGGCGTAGCGGCGCATCGGCACCTTGAGCAGCCGCTCCATCGCCTCCAGGGTGGCGCGATGCTCGAAGCGCGCCCCCAGCCAGCTGGTGACCACGCCGTTGAGGGCGCGCAGCAGCTCCTCCAGGATCAGCGCGGCAACCACCCCGATGGCGAGGAAGGTGAGGGTGGCCATCGCCTGGTTCTTCACCACCCGGTCGAGGATCTGCAGGATCGCCAGCGGCAGGGCCAGCGCTAGCATGTTGGAGAGCAGGCCGCTGACCATCAGCCCCGGCAGCACCCGGCGCAGGTCGCTGGAGCCGAGCAACCGGCGCAGCGCACCGAACACGCCCACGCCCGTCGCGGACCTGCTCGCCGCGCCCCCGGCGGGTGCGGCGGTCACGGCGTCCGGAACCTGCCGCTCTGCGATCGACTCGCTCATCTCACGACCCTCCCCACTCCACCCCCAGCTGGGCGACGATGCGCCGCACCAGCGGGTGGTGGAACGCGACCTCGCCGGCCGGGGTGTGCGTCAACACCCCGACGCGAACCGCCGCCGCCGCCGCCCGTTCCACCGGCAACAGCGGCTCGGCCAACGCCTCGGCCAGCGCCGGGAGGGCCATCGGTCCCGGCCCGCGGGCCACGGTATGCAGCAGTTTCCAGTCCAATTCGAACCCATCCAGTCGTGAAATCACCACCATCAGCAGGGGCAGCGACAGGGCGCCGCCGGCACGCGCCAACTCGCGGGCGAAAAACGGCACCCCCGCCGCCTCGCCTACGTGCCGGGCGATGCGCGCCCGGTCCTCGGCGATGCCGTCGCCACGCCCCTGCCGGAGCAGCGCCGCCACCGCCTGATCGTCGATCCGCCGCAGGTGGAGCCGCTCGCAGCGCTCCCCCTCGGCCACTCGCCGCCCGGCCAGCACCACCACCCGGCCGCCGGCCGCCGCCGCCTCGCCCCACTGCGCCACGCGATCACGCAACGCCCCGGGGAGCAGGTGAAAGTCGTCCACCAGCAGCAGCTCCGACGGCCCACCGGGGGGACGCTCGAAGCGCGCCCTGGCCGCCGCCTCGGTGAGCGGCGCGCCGTCGGCGGCGTCGCACAGCGCCGCCACCCCGGCCACCGGCAGCCCACGCAGATAGGTCACCCGCCCGCCGAGGGTGCGGCTGCGGGCGGCGGCGGCGCGGCAGAGCCGCGACTTGCCCATGCCGCTCTCCCCTTCCAGCCGCAGCAGCCGCCCCTCGCCGGCGGCGAGCACCTCCGCCAGCCGCCGCCACTCCGCCTCCCGACCGGGCCCGGAAAGGTCGGCGCCGTCGCCCTCCTCCGGCAGCTCGACGCGAAAGAGCCGCGCCAGCCCGACGAACGGCAGGCACCCCGGCGTGCCCGCGACGCCGCCCAAGCCGAATGACGCCATCACCTCCCGCACCGGGGGATCGAAACAGAGGTCGCCGGCGGCAGTCTCGGCCAGCCGCTTGCGCGCCGCGGCGATCACCGGGCTGGCCACCGCCTCGCCGCTCCAGCCACCGTGGCGCCGCTTGCTGACGATCGCCATCCCCGCCCCCAGCCCGCCGCGCAGCCCGGCGGCGAGGCGCGGGTCGTGCTCCCGCACCTCCTCGTGGAGCGCCATCGCCAGTTGCAGGGCGGCCACCAGATCGTGCTCGGAGGCGTGGCGCACGCCGAACATCAGGTCGCCGGCGCCCCCCTCGCGGGCGAGAAACAGCGCCCCGCCGTCGTAGGCCAACCCGGCGAGGGTGCGGTGCAGGCGGCGCGCCGCCTCCGCCGGCGCCTCCGCGGGCAGTGCCACGCAGAGCACCACGCAGGGGCGGCGCACCAGGATCCCCTCCTCTGCCAGCGGCGCGGAGACGGCATCCTTTACCGTCTCCGAGGCCTCCAGCAGCGCCATGCCGTGGGAGACCGCCATCGCCCGGTTGCGCACATTGAGCCGCTTGAACAGCGCCACCACGTGCTGCTTCACGGTGCCGACGCCGATCCCCAGCTCGCGGGCGATCTCTTTGTTGACCTTGCCCTCGCAGAGCAGCCGCAGGATCTCCCGCTGGCGGGGGGTGAGTGGTGGGGCGCGATGGGCGGCGGCGGGCTCGCCGGCGGGGGACACCCCGCTCACGGCGCTCCCCCGTCGGTGGATGGCGGCAGGGCGCGCGGCTGGCCGCCGCCGTCCAGCTCGGCCGGCACCACCACCGCGTCCGCCCCCTGGCCGCGCAGCGCCTCCACTTGCGAGTCCACCCCGTCGCGCTGCGGCGAGGCGCCGAGGCGCACCGTGTACCACGGCTCGCCGTCGCCGCCGTCCACCACACAGACGTAGGCCGGGAAGCCCCGTTCCCGCCAGCGGGCGGCGGTCCGCTCCGCCCCACCGCGGGCCTGGTAGGAGCCGAGCTGCAGCGCGTAGCCGATGGTGACGCTGGGCCGCCCGTCGGCGTCCAGATGCTGGGGCACGACGAAGGCGTCGACCCCCTCGCGGACGCTGAACGCCTCCCGTTCGGCAAGCGCCGCGGCGCGCTCCAGGCACGGCGCCAGGCGCACCGAATAGCGGCGCGCGGCGCCCTCGCCGACCACCCGCACCACATAGGGGTCGTACCCCTTGGCGTGCCACAGGGCGGCGGTGGCGGCAGCGGCGTCGAGATGGGTGTAGTAACCGAGCTGGACCGCAAAGCCCTCGACCCGCTCGGGACGCCCGGCCCCGTCCAGCCGCTGGGGCACCACCACGGCCTCCACCCCCTCCGCCCGGGCGAGCGCCGCGGCATCGCGCTCCACCGCCTCGCGGGAGGGGCCGGGGGCGACCCGTACGGTATGCCAGGCGCGCCCCTCCCCGGCCTCCACCGGGATGACGAAGGGGCGGTAGCCCTTCTCCCGCCACGGGGCGAGCGCGGCGTGGGCCCGTTCCGCACTGCTGTAGGTGCCGAGCTGGACGGCGAAGCCGTCGCTGGCGGCGGGCGCCTCCGCGGCGGGCGCGGCGGCCGGCATCGATGAGTCGTCCGCCGCCGCGGTCGGCGTCTCGGCGATGCTCCAGGGGAACCGCCCGGCGAAGGTCTGGCGCTCCTCGGAGGTGACCACCCGGCAGCGCTGCTGCTCGGCACGCAGGGTCTCGCACCAACGGTCAGCCGCCGCTTCGTCGGGGAAACCGTCGACGAACAGCCGGTACCAGCTGGCCGCCGCCCCCTCCGGGGCCACCGTCGCCTGGGCCAGCCGCGCCAGCAGGGCGTGGCCGCCGACCATCGCCGGGTAGCGCCCCTGCAGATCGCGCCAACTCGCCTCGACCCCGTCGCGCAGGTGGACGCCGGAGAGCTCCACCAGCCACCCCGCCCCCTCGCGGCTCCACTCGTAGGGCTGCCAACCGTCGTCCGCCGGCCCCGGCCCGGCGGGGACGTCCGCCGCCGCACCACCCCCGGCCCCTGCGTTCCCGGCAGGCCGCTCCCCCTCGCCGGGCAGCGACACGCGCTCGGGGGTGCCGCCGCCGAGGGCGGAGAAGAGCGCCACCAGCCCCTGGTAGTTCTCCATGCGGAAGCGGTGGAGATCATCCAGATTGCGGTGATAGGTACGCACGGTGTCGAGCAGGGTGAGGTAGTCGATGGCCCCCAGGGTGTAGGCCTCGCGGCTGTGGCGCCAGGCGCTCTCCGCCGCCTCGGTGGCCTCGCTCTGGATCTCCAGCCGGCGACCGTTCTGGTCGATCGAGGCGAGCGCGTCCTCCACCTCCAGCATCGCCGTGTAGATCACCCGCACGTAGGTCTCCACCATCTCCTCGTGGACCGCGCGCGCGTAGTCCTCCTCACGGTCGCGGTCACCGCCGTCGAACAGGGTCACGGACAGATTGGCGACAAAGTCCCAGAAGAGGGTGTGGGGCTGGAAGAGTTGCGAGAGGTAGTTGCTGCCGTAGCCCACCCGGGCGGTAAGATCCAACGGCGGCAGCAGCCGGGCGCGGGCCACCTCGATGTCGGCGTCGGCCGCCAGCAGCCGCGCCTCCACCGCGCGCACGTCGGGGCGGCGCAACAGCAGCGACGAGGGGACCCCCGGCACCACCCGCGGATAGCGCAAGGCGTCGAGGCCATCCTCGGAGAGGATCAGCCCCCGCGACACCCCGCCGGTGAGCAGTGCGAGGCGGTTGGCCAACTGCTCGCGGCGCAGCGCCAGGGTCGGCAGGGTGGCGCGCACGCTGTGCACCGCGGCACGCTGCTGCTCCAGGTCGGTGATGGTGGCGTCGCCCTTCTCCAGCCGCGCCCGCATCGCCTCCAGCATATCCCGCAGCACCCGCTCGGTCTCCCGCGCCACCCGCATCCGGTCGTTCAGCGAGAGGTATTCGACATAGACGTCGACCACCTCGGCGATCAGCTTGCGGCGGCGGTCGTCGTGTTCGAAGATCGCCCGCCACAGGGCCAGCTCGGCCGACTCGTGGAGCGCCCTGCGCTCGCCCCACAGATCCACCCGCAGGTCGCCGCGCAGGCTGATCTGGTCGGTCTGCTCGGAGGAGACCTTTCCGCCCTTGGACACCGTGCCGATGCCGTTGCGCGGCGCCTCCACCTTGTGCTCCACCGGCACGGTGACCGTCGGCAGCCGGCCGGCACGCGCCTGTTCCGCCCGCGCCTTGGCCTGCAACACCTGCTGGGCGGCGATGCGCAGCTCCTGGCTGTTGGCCAGGGCGCGGTCGATCAGCCCGTCGAGCTCGCGGCTGCCGAGCAGCCGCCACCAGGTGGCGAGGCGCCGATCGAGGGCCGGCTCCACGGGGACGGACGACGAGCCGGTGCCCGCGATCTCGGCCGGCTCGATGGCGGCGTACCGGTAGCGATCGGGCAGCGGGACCTGCGGGGTGTCGAAGCGACCGCCGTCGGCGGCACAGCCGGCAAGGAGCAGGGACAGCACGAAGAGCGACAGGGGAGCGGATGGGCGCATGCGCATCCGGAAGACGCCGAGGGCGGAGCGGGCCCCCGGTCCACCACTGGACCCGGGGGCCGATGCATGACAATCTGCAAAGACCATCGTTAACCCATCATGCCTATCGTTACACGAGACTCGTCGTTTTAGGCATCCCTGTCCCCGCCATACCGCCAGCCGATGGGCGTATTTCCTACAGAAGCATCCCGCTGAATACGCACAACTTGTTTACGATCCCCGATGCGGAGTCGTCAGTTTACACGATAAACACATGAAAAAACGATGGAAAATCCTGCTCATGCTTCGGGAATATCCCTAACAACCAAAATCGTTACACGGGACAAGGGTTCGCCGCAGCGGCGATATGGACGATAATCGTCCCCTCCAACGGATGCGCAGGGTGCCCCTCATGGCCGACCACAACTATCAGTTCACCATCACCCGCGGCTCGATGACGTTGCTGGTGATCGCCCTGGCCACCGCCGGCGGCGCCCTCTTCCTTGGCGGCGTGACCCTCGGCTACAGCCAATCGAACGACCGCCTGGACGTCCTGGAACGGAATCTCGCCACACGCCTCACCGCCCAGCCGCATCCCACGCCTCCCCCCAAAGCGATGGCCCCCGCCGCGCCCTCCGCCCCCGCGGAACCCGACGACGGAGAGTCCGCGATGGAGGCCGAGGCGCCGCCCGCGCCGGTCGAAGCGGCGCCGCCGCCGGCGCCGACCGAAGAACCGGCGATGGTGGCGGCACCCACGCCGGCCGCGCCATCCGCGGAACCCGCGCCACCGATGGTCGCCGAGGTCCCGCCCGAGGCACCCGCCGCCGAACCCGCCGAACCCGCTGCCGCGGTCGCCCCGGTCGCCGAGGAGAACGCCGCCGCCCCGGCGGCCGTCGTCGCCGGTGAGGCTGGAAGAGCCGACGAGACCGATACCGCAGCGAAGGCCGCCCCCGGGACCATGATCAAGACCCCGGCGGCCGCCCCCACCCCGATGGACGCACCCGACACCCCGGTCTATGAGGTCCAGGTGGGCCTGTTCCTCGGCCGCGCCAACGCCCAACACCTCCACGACCGCCTGCAGCGGGCGGGCTACGCGGTACGGATCTTCACCGCCGTCGGCTCCGGCGAGCGCGTCTGGCACGCCGTCCGCGTGGGCAGCTTCCCCGACGAGGAGGCCGCCGCCGCCGCCGCTCGCCGGATCAAGGAGACCGAGGGACTTTCCACCTTGATCGCCCGCCACGGCGAACTCAGCTGATCAGGCCTGCCATGCAACCCTTCTACATCGGGCGTCAACCCATTTTCGACCGCGAATTGGGGATCTACGCCTACGAACTGCTGTTCCGCGACGGCACCGACAACGCCGCCCGCATCACCGACGGCCGGCAGGCCACCTCCGAGGTGGTGACCGGCGCCTTCATCGACCTGGGGCTGGAGCGGGTGGTGGGCGACTCGTTCGCCTTCATCAACTGCCCCGAGACCTTCTTCATGGAGGAGGAGAAGCTCCCCTTCCCGGCGGAGCGGGTGGTGTTCGAGGTGCTGGAGGACGTGGAGCCCACCGCCGAGGTGCTGGCGGGGCTGGAGCGGCTGGTACAACAGGGCTACCGGCTGGCCCTCGACGACTTCATCTACAGCGAACACCATCTGCCGCTGCTCAAGCTGGCCCACATGGTGAAGCTGGAGCTGCCCAAGGCGGACCGCCGCGAACTGCCCCGCCAGGTGGATCTGCTGCGCGGCTACGGTCTCGAACTGCTGGCCGAGAAGGTGGAGACCCCGGAGGAGTTCGAGTTCTGCCGCAGCCTCGGCTTCGACTATTTCCAGGGCTACTTCCTCAGCCGCCCCAAGGTGATCCAGGGCCAGCGCCTCACCGCCAACCGCCTCTCCGTGCTGCAACTGCTCGCCGAGGTGAACAATCCCGCGGCCACCATCGACGACCTGGCGCGGGTGCTCGGCGGCGACGTCACCCTCAGCTACCGTCTGCTAAGGCTGGTCAACTCCGCCTTCTTCGGCCTGCCCAAGCAGGTGGATTCGATCCGCCAGGCGATCGTCTTCCTCGGCCAGAAGGTGCTCAAGAACTGGGCCTCGCTGCTGATCGCCGCCGGCATCGAGGACAAGCCGCGGGCGCTCTCGCGCATCGCCATGATCCGCGCCCGGATGTGCGAGAACATCGCCCGGCGCACCGACCAGGCCGACCCCGATCTGTTCTTCACCACCGGCCTCTTCTCCACCCTCGACGCCCTGATGGACCAGCCGATGGAGCAGATCATCCAACAGCTCCCGCTCTCCGCAGCACTACGCGCCGCGCTGCTGCGCCGCGAGGGCCCCGCCGGCCACGCCCTGAGCTGGACGCTCGCCTACGAGCAGTGGCACTGGTCCGAGATCAACCCCGGCGAGATCGACCCCGCACTGCTCGAAGGGGCCTTCCTCGAAGCCATCGAGTGGACCGACGAAGGGGCCGGCGCGATCGCCGGCTGACCCCCCCCTCCGGAAACCGGCCACCCGGAGAAAAAAACCATACCGTTTGTCACGAAAAAGACCGTTCGCCCGGGAAGCTTTACCATTTTTTTATAGCCCGCCGTCCAGCGGGCCGTAGACTCTCCGCCACCCGGCGCGCGCGCCGTGTCCGGCCGTCGCGCACATCGACGCGACAACCGGCAAAATCACGAAGTACGAAGTCCTTAAGGAGTCAACCGATGAACCGATCGATCCGTTCGACCCTGCTGGCGACCCTCGCGCTCACCGCCGGCCCCGCCGCCGCCGAGGTCACCTACGCCGACAATGCCACCTACGACGCCACCAGCGGCCGCCTCGACATCCCGATGGTGGCGGTCTACGGCGACGGCGACCCCCTCTACTACAGCGCCGCGCTGGAACTCTCCGCCACGTCCCCCAACGCGGAGTTCTCCCTGGTCCAACTGACCCCGCTCACCGCCGACGGCACGGTCTACAGCTCCAACCAGTACGACCCCTCCAGCGCCACCCTCTACCTCTACAACGTCGACGCCACCATCGGCCAGCGCGCCTACCGCTTCGAAGGGAATTTCGCCCTGCAGGGCGGCGTCTTCGTCCTCAACCACCTGTATGACACCACCGCCCTGCGCCTGCTCGCCGGGGTGCTGCCGGCCTCCGACGACCAGACCGGTGCCACGGTGACGATGCCCACCGAGTACACCTGCGACGGCGCCGACCAGTCGCCCGCGCTCTCCTGGACCTCCGCCCCGGACGGCACCGCCTCCTTCGCCGTCTACGTTTACGACGTCAACGCCGGCGACAGCGGCTTCGACACCTTCGACCACTGGCTGGTCGCCGACATCCCGGTCGACGCCAGCTACTCCCACACCCTCGCCGGCGGTGCCGGCAACGGGGCCAGCGCCCCCGACGGCGGGGTCAACGGCGTCAACACCTTCGGCACCACCGGCTACCGCGGCCCCTGCCCGCCCAGCGGCGGCGGCAACCACACCTACGTCTTCAAGGTCTACGCCCTCGACACCATGCTCGGCCTCAACGACGGCTTCACCTTCGCCGATTTCACCGCCGCCAGCAGCGGCCACGTGCTCCAGGAGGCGTGGACCTTCGCCCTCTACGGCCGCGACTAGAACGGCTCTCTCCTCAAGGGCGGGCCGTGCCCGCCGCGGCCTCTCCGTCGGCATCACCGGCGGACCGGGATTCAATGCCGCGGCGGGCACGGCCCGCCCTATTGATCGCCCCCCATTTACTCCCGAGTAATACAGGTAATAATATTACCCAGTGAGCTACCAAGTCCTCATCACCCGACGCGCTGACAAACAGCTGAAAAAGCTCCCCGCCGTCATGCGTGAAAAGGTGGTCGAGGAGATCGCCATGCTCGGTCATGACCCGAGCGACCCGTCGCTCGACATCAAGCCGCTGACCAATGACCCGGACGCCCGATTCCGCCTGCGCATCGGCGCTTATCGGGTGAAGTTCAACCGTGATGATGAGATCCACATCATCGAAGTAATGCGCGTCGGCCACCGCCGGGAGATCTACCGATGAGCAAGCCCCAAATCATCTACGACGACGGCCAGCCCGCGTTTGCCGTCATCCCCTATGAAGAGTACCTGCGACTCACCGGGAAACCCGACGACGAGAACGAGTTGATCCCCTTCCAGGTCGGCAGCTATGTGGAAAACCCGGTCAAGGCGATGAGGATCGAGGCGGGCATCCGCCAGGAGGAGCTGGCCGACCGCCTCGGTGTGAGTCAGGGATATATCTCGAAAATCGAACGCCGCAGCCACAAGGTGACCGGCCGCCTGATGGCTCGGGTAGAGGAGGCGCTGAAGGCCGGCCGGCGCTGACCCGCCTCCGCAGCTCCGACGCCACCTGGATCAGTATTTCAGCTTTTCCATCCTGTCCATCAACAGCCCCCGCTCCCGCGCGGTTTCGAAGTCGCCATCGGTCTCGATGAACAGCGCCTCCAGCCCCGGCCGCCGGGTGGCGCCGTCGCGGCGATAGCGGTAGCAGCTGATCCGCGCGTAGTTGTCCAGGTCCGACTGCAGCAGGCAGGTCGCTTCATAAGCCACCCCCTCCTCGGTGAAGCGCATACGCAGCACCTGCGCCTCCCCCGCCAGCGCCCGCTCCAGCGCCACCTCCATGACCACCGACTCGCCGCCGACCGAGCGGCGGCCGGTCAACCCGCCGCCTTTCCTTTCCGCGATCTCCACCCGCCCCGCGTAGGTCTCCGACGAATCGGGCCGCTGGCCGATCAGCCGGTAGTCGCCGACCACGAAGAAGGGCGGGAAGTCATCGGCCACCACCAGCGGCGGCAACAGCAGCAGAGCGAAGAGGACGCGTCGCATCACGGTATCACCCGCGGGAAAGCAGCAGGTTGCCGACGTCGTCCACCCGGCAGCACCAGCCGGGAGCGAGGTAGGTGGTGGAGACCGCCTCGGTGATCAGCGCCGGCCCCTCGATCCGCTGGCCGGCGTGCAGCCGCTCGCGAACGAACACCGGCGCCGAACGGTCGATGCCGTGGAGGCGGGCCTCGCCGGCGGGGCGGCCGTCGCCCGCCGCGGCGATGGGCGCCAGCGCCAGCCCAGGGGTCGGGCCGCGCAGGCCGATGCGCAGGTTGACCAGTTCCACCGGGGCCTCCAGGCGATGGCCGTAACGCGCCTCGTGGGCGCGGTGGAACGCCTGGGCGGTGGCCGCCGCCCCTTCCCACGGCAGGTTGAGGGTGAACGACTGGCCGTGGTAGCGCAGATCGGCGCCGCGCTCCACGGTGACCGCCTCGAAGGGGACCCCCTCGGCGAGCATCTCCTGCTCGCCCTGCAGGATCATCTCGTCGAAGTGGTTGCGCACCTGCTCGGCGGAGAGGTCGGCGAGCAGCGCGGTGACCGAACGGGAGAGGCGGCGCGCCTTGGGGGCGGCGAGCATGCCCAGCGCCGAGAGCACCCCGGCGTGCACCGGCACCAGGGCCCGCGCCATCCCCAGCGCCTCGGCCAGGGCGCAGACGTGGAGACCGCCGGCACCGCCGAAGGAGGTGAGGGTGAAGCCGCGGGGATCGATGCCGCGCTCCACCGAGATCACCCGCAGCGCGCGGGCCATGTGCTCGTTGGCGATGCGCAGGACCCCCTCGGCGGCCTCCTCGACGGTGAGGCCGAGGGGCTCGGCGATGCGCGCCAGCGCCGCCCGCGCCGCCAGCGCATCCAGCGCCATGCGCCCGCCGAGGAAGGCCTCGGGGCGCAGCCGGCCGAGCACCAGATTGGCGTCGGTGACGGTGGGCCGCTCGCCGCCGCGGCCGTAGCAGGCGGGACCGGGGGCGGCGCCGGCCGACTCCGGCCCCACCTGGAGCAGGCCGCCGGCGTCCACCGCGGCGAGCGAGCCGCCGCCGGCGCCGATGGTGTGCATCTCCACCATCGGCACCGCCACCGGGTAGCCGGCGATGCGCCCCTCGCCGGTCAGCCGCACCTCGCCGTCGATCAGCGCGACGTCGGTGGAGGTGCCCCCCATGTCGAAGGTGAGCAAGCGCTCACACCCCGCGGCCCGGCCGACGAAGCGCGCCCCCATCAGGCCGCCGGCAGGGCCGGAGAGGAGCATGTTGACCGCCCGCCGGCCCGCCTGGGCGGCGTCGATGGTGCCGCCGGAGGACTGCATCACCGCCAGCGGCGCCCCCGCCAGCCCCACCTCCAGCCGTTGCAGATAGCCCTCCACCAGGGGGCCGACGTAGCTGTTGAGCCAGGTGGCGATGCCGCGCTCGTACTCGCCGTACTCGGCGAGGATGTCGGAGGCGCGGGAGACGAAGAGCCCCTCCGGCATCATCGACTCGATGGTCCGCTCCCAGTGCTCTTCCACATAGGAGAAGAGCAGGTTGATCGCCACCGCGCGCGGCTGGAGGCGCTCCAGTTCGGCGCGCAGCCGCTCCAGCTCGTCGAAGGGCAGCGGGTCGACCAGCTCGCCGTCGGGGTCGCAGCGCCCGCCGGTCTCCAGGCAGAGCTCCGCCGGCACCGGCGGCGCCACCGGCGGCGGTTGCAGGTCGTAGAGCGCGCGCCGCGCCTGGCGGCCGATGGTGAGCAGGTCGCCGAGGCCGTAGCAGGTGACGTAGGCGGTGCGCACCCCCTTCCCTTCGAGGACGGCGTTGGTGGCGACGGTGGAGCCGTGGACCACCCGCCCCTCGCCCACGCCCCCCAGCTCGTCGACCCCCTGGAGGATCGCCTCCTCCGGCGCCGCCGGGGTGGAGAGCACCTTGTGGACCCGCAGGGTATGGCCGTCGAAAAGGACGAAATCGGTGAAGGTGCCGCCGGTGTCGACACCGAGGTGGAGGTTTTTTTTGTTCATTCTCGATTTTCACCGGGCGGAAACAGCCAGGACCCATTTCTGGGCTATCATTTGTGGCCGCGAATTTTAGCAGGAGATGGACCTGTGCTCTGTCTATCCAATAATTTAGGACGTAGCGGACCATGAGCGACGTGTTGATCCGGGTGGAGCACCTCTACCGCCACTTCGGCGAGACCATGGCGTTGCGCAACGTCAGCTTCGAGCTGCACAAGGGCGAGGTGCTCGGTTTCCTCGGCCCCAACGGCGCCGGCAAGACCACCACCATGCGCATCCTCTCCGGCAACCTCGCGCCGAGCGCAGGACGGGTGGAGATCGACGGGGTGGATCTGCTCGACGAGCCGAAGCGGGCCAAGGCCTCGCTCGGCTATCTGCCGGAGCAGCCGCCGCTCTACCGTGAACAGACGGTGGACGAATACCTCGGCTACTGCGCGCGGCTCAACCGCATCCCCGGTGCGCGGATCAAGGGGGCGGTGGAGCGGGCCAAGGAGCGCTGCGGCCTCACCGAGGTGGGCCGGCGGCTGATCGGCAACCTCTCCAAGGGCTACCAGCAGCGGGTGGGCATCGCCCAGGCGATCATCCATACCCCGGCGGTGGTGATCCTCGACGAGCCCACCGTCGGCCTCGACCCGATCCAGATCCGCGAGATCCGCGAGCTGATCCGCGAGCTGGGCCGCGACCACGGGGTGATCCTCTCCACCCACATCCTCCCCGAGGTGCAGGCGGCCTGCTCGCGGGTGCAGATCATCCACCGCGGCGAGCTGGTCTACAGCGACTCCATCGAGGGGCTCGACCACCGGCTGGAGGCCACCTCACTATTGATCGACCTGCAACGGCCACCGGCGCTCGACGAGCTGAGCGGCATCGACGACGTCGGCGGGGTGGAGCCGGCCGGCGAGGGGCGCTTCCACATCCGCTTCGCCCCCGGCCACAGCCCCGCGGCGCGGCTCGCCGAAACCGCCGCGGAAAGGGGCTGGGGCCTCACCGAGCTGACCCCCGAACGGGCCACCCTGGAGCAGATCTTCGTCAACCTGACCTGCGGCGAGCGCCCCCACCCCGAAAACGGCCACCCCGCGGAGGCCACCCGATGATCCTCACCATCGCCCAGCGCGAACTGCGCGCGCTGTTCCTCTCCCCCCTGGCGTGGGCGATCCTCGCCGTGGTGCAGTTCATCATGGCCTACATCTTCCTCGCCCAGGTGGAGTTCTTCGTCACCCAGGTGCAGCCGCAGCTGGTCGGCCTGGAGGGGGCGCCGGGGATCACCGACATCGTGGTCGCGCCGCTGTTCAACAACGCGGCGATCATCCTGCTGCTGGTGGTGCCGATGCTGACCATGCGCACGGTGAGCGAGGAGAGCCGCAGCGGCACCCTCAGCCTGCTCTTCTCGGCGCCGCTGTCGATGAGCGAGATCATCCTCGGCAAGTACCTCGGGCTGCTCGCCTTCCTCGCGGTGATGCTGGTGATGATCGCGCTGATGCCGCTGTCGCTGCTCGCCGGCGGCGAGCTGGACCTGGGCAAGCTCGCCTCCGGGGTGATCGCACTCGGCCTGCTGCTCGCCGCCTTCGCCGCCGCGGGGCTGTTCATCTCGACCCTCACCGACCAGCCGGTGGTCGCCGCGGTGAGCACCTTCGGCCTGCTGCTGCTGCTGTGGATCATCGACTGGGCGGGCGGCGCCGGCGAGGAGGACCGGGCCAGCGGGCTGTTCAACTACCTCTCGCTGCTGCGCCACCAGGAGGGGCTGCTGAAGGGGTTGATCAGCAGCGCGGACCTCGCCTACTACCTGCTCTTCATCCTCACCTTCCTGGCGCTGAGCATCCGCCGCCTCGACAGCTACCGCCTCCAGCACTGAAAAGGCTGGCGCCTTTTCAGCATTGCTTCGCGGGGCATCCGGCCCGGTAGGGTGTGCCGGGGGACGAGGCGTACCGGCCTCTACGGTGTGGGGTGTTTTACCTCGCCGTCATCTGTAGGAGCGGCCCTTAGGCCGCGATTCTTCCCGACCATCGCGGCCTAAGGGCCGCTCCTACAGGTAAAGGGCGTCAGGGGCGCTCTCCCAACAACCGGGCGACCAAGTCGCCGCTCTCGTCGGGCCGGTCCAGCTCCTCCGCCGGCGTCCAGCGCATGTCGTTCTCGCTCATCGCCCCATTACAGCAGAATCGCCCCGCCGCGACGAGCCGCCCGCATCGCATCCACCGCCGATTTGCGGTAGAAGAGGTCATCATCACGCGGAGGCGATCATGAACGGCAAAGTCGAAGAACTGATGCAGCAATTCGCCCAGCTCCAGGAGGAGCTGGAACGGGAGCTCAACCAACGGCGCAAGGCCTTCCACGTCCGCCTGGAGCAGGGCAAGGTGCGCTTCGAGGCGCGGGTGCTCCAGTACCACCGCACCCTCAGACAGACCCTGCCGCGCTTCCTCGGCGAGGCGGAGCTGCGCAACGTCCTCTCCGCACCGTTCATCTACGGGCTGATCGGCCCGCTACTGCTGTTCGACCTGGCGATCACCCTCTACCAGCAGGTCTGCTTCCGCCTCTACCGCATCCCGCTGGTGCCCCGCGACGACTTCGTCGTCGTCGACCGCGGCTCGCTCGGCTACCTCAACCTGATCGAGAAGGTGAACTGCCTCTACTGCAGCTACGCCAACGGCCTCTTTGCCTACGCCCGCGAGATCGGCGCGCGCACCGAACAGTACTGGTGCCCGATCAAGCACGCCCGGCGTACCCGCGATCCCCACTCCCGCTACCTGGAGTTCATCGACTACGGCGACGTGGAGGGCTACCGCCAAAGAGCCCCGGAGCAGCGCGAACGCGCCCGACGCGGGCCGTTATAATGTCGCCCCCTTCGCACCCGCCCGGAACGCCCGATGACCGATACCGCCCTCCCCTTCCACTCCACCGCCGACCTGCGCCGCGCCTTCGAGGAGGGGCTCGGCCGGCTGCTCGACCACGACGGCCTCGGCCCGTTCATCCTGGTCGCCGCCAACGCCACCTTCGACGCCGAGGTCTACGCCACCCTGGAGGAGCGCCTGCGCCACCGCTTCGGCGAGCTGGAGCGTCACTACCGCGAGGCATTGGCCGAGGGCCACCCGCTGCGCGACACCGACGACGACCTGATGGTGATGCTGAAGATGATCGCCGTCGGCTTCGACCGGCTGAGGAAGACCGAGACCCGCGCGGTGGGACCGTGGGAGGTGCAGTACAACCACCTCCGCTCGTTCCGCCCGCCGCGCGCGAGCGGCACCGCGGTGGCCACGCTACGCCAGCCCTTCAACCCCGACGGTTTCCACTTCAACAAGCCGTTCCTGGAGAAGGAGTGCTTCTGGCGCGGCGAACTGGAGGGGCGCCCGGTGGCGCTGCTCTACAACAAATACCCCTTCGTCGACCTCCACGGCCTGCTCGTGCCCGAGGGCCCCGCCGGCCACCCCCAGTTCCTGGAAGAGGCGCACCACCACTACATCTGGCAACTCACCGCCGCCCTCGGCGAGCGGCTCGACGGGGTCGGTTTCGGCTACAACGCCCTCGGTGCCCACGCCTCGGTCAACCACCTCCACTTCCAGCTCTTCGCCCGCGCCGAGCCCCTGCCGGTGGCCCATTCCCGCTGGCGCCACAACGGTGGAGGCGAGCCCTACCCCGCCCGCTGCGAGGCCTTCGACAGCGCCACCACCGCCTGGGAGTACATCGCCCGCCTGCACCGGCGCGGCATCACCTACAACCTGATCTACCTGCCCGGAAGGCTCCTCTGTCTGCCGCGTAAACCCCAGGGCGAATGCCCGATCCCCCCCTGGGGCGCCGGCCTCTCGTGGTACGAAATGAGTGGCGGCATGCTCACCTTCAACCACCACGACTTCGATCAATTGAGCGAAGCGCCGGTCACCACCCTGCTCGCCGACGCCTCGCTCGCCCCCTGACCCCCGCCCTCCGACCCCGGAGCACGGACGAATCCTTGCAATGCGAGACAGCAAGATGAATGATGGAGCATCATCAAATCCACCACACCTCCCCGCCGTTGATCGACGCCCTCCCTAGCCTGCCGCCGCGGCGCCCGACCCTGGCGCTGATCGCGATCCTTGCAACGGTCGCCGCCGCGGTCGGCGCCAGCACCCTGCTGCTGCTCTACCACGCCGCCTTCGGCGAGCACGAGGCGCGGCTTCAGGACGTGGTCCGCAGCCAGGCACGGCTGATCGAGGCGACGGCCCTCTACGAGCGCCAGCGCCACGCCGATCTGCCCCCCGGGGAGCGCGAGCGCCGCGTCCGCCAGACCCTCCTCGACCGGCTGAGCGAGGCCCATCGGCTCGGCGACCG
The DNA here is from genome assembly GCF_054657215.1 of Endothiovibrio diazotrophicus. Taxonomy (NCBI): domain Bacteria; kingdom Pseudomonadati; phylum Pseudomonadota; class Gammaproteobacteria; order Chromatiales; family Thioalkalispiraceae; genus Endothiovibrio; species Endothiovibrio diazotrophicus. The sequence continues at coordinate 48,668 of NZ_BAAHXB010000019.1, read as the reverse complement.
GGGCGCCGGCATCAGCGCGGAGCTGCTCCTCGCGGTGCGCCAGGGGGAGCAGATCGTCTTCGTCTTCGACCACACCCCGCAACGGGACCACCGCCCCCCGCCACTCCCGGTCGACCACCCCGATGCCGAGGCGGCCCGCCGCGCGCTCGCCGGCCTCTCCGGCACCCTGGTCCGGAAGGATCAACGCGGAGTCGCCACTCTCGCCGCCTACGAGCCGGTCCACGACCTGAAGATGGCGATCATCGCCCAACAGACGCTGGCCGCCATCCGCCGGCCGTACCTCCAGGCCGCCGCCACCGGCTTCGCCATCGCCCTCCTCCTCACCCTGGCCGGCACCCTGCTCTTCCTGCGCATCACCACCCCCCTCTCCCGCGGGCTGCGCGAGAGCGAGGAGCGGGTCCGGCTGCTCCTCGACTCCACCGGCGAGGGGATCTACGGCGTCGATCCCGCGGGGCGCTGCATCATCGCCAACGCCGCCTGCGCCCGGCTGCTCGGCTACGACGACCCGCAGGCGCTGCTCGGCCGTCCCATCCACCAGCAGATCCACCACACCCGCGAGGATGGCACCCCCTACCCGCGCAGCGACTGCCCCACCGAACGGGTGATCGCCAGCGGCGAGCCCCACACCTCGGAGGAGGAGCTGTTGTGGCGCGCCGACGGCACCCCCCTGCCGGTGGAGATGCGTTCCTTCCCGATGTATCGCAACGGCCGCCGGGAAGGGGCGGTGGTCAGCTTCTTCGACATCACCGAACGCAAGGCCCGCGAGCAGGCCCTGCGCGAGGCGAAGGAGAGCGCCGAGGCGGCCAACCGCGCCAAGAGTGACTTCCTGGCGGTGATGAGCCACGAGATCCGCACGCCGATGAACGCCATCATCGGCATGGCCGACCTGCTCGCCGAGACCGAACTCGACCCGCTGCAACGGGTGTACCTGGAGGTCTCGCAACAGGCCGGCGACAGCCTGCTCGGCCTGATCAACGACATCCTCGACCTCTCCCGCATCGAGGCCGGCCTGCTCACCCTGGAGCGGCTCCCCTTCGATCCTCGGGAGCTGGTGGAGAGCACCCTCAAGGTGGTCGCCATCGGCCAGCCGAACGAGCGCTTGAGACTCACCTGCCACCTCGACCCGGCACTTCCGGCCACCCTCGTCGGCGATCCCGCCCGCCTCAACCAGATCCTCGCCAACCTGCTCGGCAACGCGGTGAAGTTCACCCCCGAAGGGGAGGTCTCGATCGACGTCGCCCCCACGGCCGACACCCCACCCCGGGTGCGCTTCACCATCCGCGACACCGGCATCGGCATCCCCGCCGAAAAACAGCGGGAGATCTTCGCCCCCTTCACCCAGGCCGACTCCTCGATCACCCGCGGCTACGGCGGCACCGGCCTCGGCCTGACCATCGTCCAGCGACTCACCCGCCTGTTCGGCGGCCATGTCGAGCTGGAAAGCGAAGAGGGACGCGGCACCCGCGTCACCGTCACCCTCCCGCTGGCGGCCCCCGAAGAGATCGCCGGCGCTTCGGGCACCACCCGCTCCGCGCCGCCGGCACGCGAGGCCCACATCCTGCTCGCCGAGGATCTGGAGGACAACGCCCTGCTGGTCCGCTCCTACCTGGAGAAGAGCCCCTACGCGCTCACCGTGGTCGGCAACGGCGAGGAGGCGGTGGAGGCAATCCGCACGACCCCCTTCGACCTGGTGCTGATGGACCTGCAGATGCCGGTGATGGACGGCTACCAAGCTACCGCCGCGATCCGCCGCTGGGAAACCGGGACGCAGCGCGCCCGTACCCCGATCCTCGCCCTCACCGCCCACGCCATGCCGCAGGATGCCGAACGCAGCCGCGAGGCCGGCTGCGACGAACACCTCACCAAGCCGATCCGCAAAGAGGCGCTGCTGGAGGCGATCGGGAGGTATTTGGGGTAGGTGACAGGTGACAGGTGACAGGTGACAGGTGACAGGTGACAGGAAAAAGTGGATGAGTCCAAACTCCCTGCCAACCCCCGACCAAGCCCACCCCTGGTTACCACGCTCCGCGTGGTAACCCCGGCATCCACGCCGGCACCCGCCCATCCTCTGGACGCTCCGCGTCGGCGCCGCCGCCAAGCGAAGCCCGCCAACTCAAACCAGGACGCAGAGCGTCCGAGGAGCACCGGTTACGACGCGGAGCGTCGTAACCAGACCGATCGGAGCGGACACAAAAAAGGCCGGAAACGCCTCAACGCCCGGCCTTCAATCTTTGGATATCCCGCGGCTACAACAACTTCGCCAACTCGAAGTGCATCGCATCCGGCCGCTCCCGGAAGTGCCCGCCCCAGAAGAAGCCGTACTCGTTGGCCAAGCCCACCAACTCCCGCACCGACCCCGTCTCCCCGGCCTTCGCCGGCAACGCGCCGAGGCGATTCCAGCGGGCATTGATGTCGAAGGCGATGCCGAAGGCGTGGGTACTCAGGGTATCCCGGCTGCCGCGCAGGAAACGCGGGTTGTGGGCGCCGTCGTAACTGAGCACGTTCTCCAACAAGCCCTCCCTCTCCCAGGCCGACCACAGCCCCTTCAACTGCGTCTCGCCGGCGCGATGGAAGCGCATCCGCCCACTGCTATAGCGACCGAACACCGGCACCCCGCGCAACTGCGGGATCACCACCGTCTTGATGTTGCGCCGCTCCCAGTCGCCGATCACCTTGACCCGCTCCGGGTTCTGCGGCGAGCCCGCCGCTTCGAATTCGTACTCCCCGAACAGCGCCCGCCGTCCGGCATCGCTCAGCGGCTCCAGCGGCGAACGCCCCGCCAGCAGCGGATTCTCCGCCTCGTCCAGCGGGTCCTCGAACCCCGGATCGAACCCCACGATCAGCGCTGACGCCAGGGTCCGCGGCCCCACGATGCCGTCGCCCGCCACCCCGCGGGAGTGCTGGAACGCACGGGTCGCCTTGTCGGTCAGCTCACCGAAGCACCCGTCGGCCACCCCGCGCAGGAAACCCTGCCCGACCAGAAACTGCTGCCAGCGCACCACCTCCTGGCCGCGGCTCCCACGGCGCAAGATCTGAATGGACATGAATGTGGACTCCTTGCTTTCCTTTTTTTGTCCCCTCCCACGGCGCCCGACCCCTTATCCAAATTCCGTGGCAGCCGCGGGAAACCGACCGGATTATGACTTGTCGACTTATCGTTTGTCTCGAAAAACCGTAGGAAGTTCAAATGGAAAGGAAAAGTTTCACGATTCGTGGAGTTTTCCCCTTCACTACCGATGCAACCTGTTTTTTACCTGAAATGCAATGCTCACCGCCCCCTTCCGGGGAGTCGGCGCACGCCGCCTCCCGCGACCGGCGCCATCAATAATAAACATACGTTATCAGTTGTCACATTTTGTCGCCACAAACATCCATCGATTCCCGCCGACCTCCCATCGAGAGGCCCCACGCCGCACCTCACGGGTGGGTGTCTCCTTGCGTGCTTCCCACCCCGACCAGGAGGCAGTGCACCCAAGCGGGCGGTTACGACCCTGCGCACCGGAACCCGATGAAATCGTCCACCAGCATCGTCCCACATCCACGCAAAGGGGAGCATCAACGGAGACACGCTGCTCTTCAATGGCTCGCACCCGTCACCGAACCCCGGAACGTCCCGCAACGCCGAGTAGACCGACGCCTCCAGTTGCCCGCCAAACACCGGGAAAGATACACTTCAGGCGTTCCCCCGCCACCCACCGACACCACAACCGGCGGCCCTCAACCACGCCGTACCCCCGATGCAATACCAAACAGCGATCCAAGACCCACCGTTTGGATGAGCACCCGACACCGCAAAACGCTCGAAGCCCTCTTCACCAAAGCCACCTCCGGTTCGGTGAAGTTTTCAGATATCGAAGCGCTGGTCCTGGCGCTCGGCGGAGAGGTCCGGGAAGGCTCCGGCTCCCGCGTAGCCCTTCAACTGGGGCACTCCGTCAAACACGCCCACCGCCCCCACCCGTGGAAAGAGGCGAAGCGCTACCAAGTGGAAGAGATAAGGGCTTGGCTGACCGACCTGGAGATCACCCCATGACACCGAACACCTTGAGCTACCGCGGCTACGTCGCCAGCGTCGAATTCGACTCCCGGGACGGCCTTTTCTGGGGCAAGGTACTGGGCCTGATCGACCGCATCACCTTCGAGGGAGAGACGGTCAAGGAACTGACCGGAGACTTCCACCGCGCCATCGACTTCTACCTCGAGGACTGCGCGAAGACCGGCCGCGCCGCGGAACAGCCACTCAGCGGCGACCTGACGCTGCACGTCGACCCGGAGATGCACGGCGCAGTGCTGGCCGCGGCGCGGGCGGCAGGGAAGAGCCCGGACCAGTGGGCGGCCGAGATCTTCGCCGACGCGGTCGGCAAGTAACCCGACGAAACGCGGACGACCCACACCTCCGCCCGCCCCGATGAACCACGACCTCTGCCACCTGCCCGCCGCCAAGCAGCGCGACCTGGAACACATCGTCGCCGTACTGCGCGACCAGTTCGAACAGGTGACTGCCTTCTCCGGCGGCAAGAAGAAGCAGGGCAAGATCCAGAAGATCATCCTTTTCGGCAGCCACGCCACCGGCCGATGGGTCGACAAGCCGGCCACCGGCTACGTCAGCGACTACGACATCCTGGTGATCGTCAATCAGCAGGCCCTGGTGGAGGACCTCAAACTCTGGAACACCGCCGAAGAGCGCATCCGCCTGCGCGTCCGCCCGCCCCTCACCCTCATCGTCCACACCCTCGCCGAAGTGAACGACGCGCTTGCCCGCGGCCAGTACTTCTTCACCGACATCCGCCGGGAAGGGATCGTGCTCTACGAATCGGACCCGCGGGAACTGGCCAAGGCCGGCAACCTCACCCCGGCCGAATACAAGGAGATCGCGGAGCGGGACTTCGCGCACTGGTTCACCAGTGCCAGTGAATTCGTCGAGGTCGCCGAATTCACCATTCAGAAGGGTTACCTAAACAAGGCCGCATTCCTGCTCCATCAAGCGACCGAGCATTTCTACGCCTGCCTGCTGCTGGTACTCACCAACTACAAGCCCTACACCCACGACCTCGTCCAGCTCAACGCCCTGGCGATCCGCGAAAACGAGACCTTTGCCGAAATCTTCCCCCACGACAGCAAACTCCACCGCCGCCGCTTCCAGCTCCTGAAAAAGGCCTACATCGACGCTCGCTACTCGGAGCACTACCACATCACCGAAGAGGAGCTGAACTGGCTGGTGGGGCGGGTGAAACAGCTAAAAAACCTGACTGGAACTTGCTGTTGGGAGAAAATTGAAAGCTACTGGGCAGTATAGGGAACTCAATCGCTGACGGAAGAAGAACTAAGCCCATGGAAAGAAAAACGACAATATTTCCATCTATTACTTGGAAACGACAATTACCCCATTACAAATAAGAAGCCACATGACAAGCGACCCCGCCCCCATCAATGAATACACAATCAAGCGGCTCCAACTTGAAGAAGGACTTCAAAAATTTACTCATAGCGCCATCATCACTTTTCATATAATGATTCGTCAAATCATATACCGACAGATCCTCAATTCCAGCGTGGATTGGATAAGCGACATTTCCATTCGAATAAACTCTCCCCTCGTTGCCACGCTCTGCGTGGCAACGCCCCTTCTTCGACGCTCCGCGTCGTGCCAAGCGGTGGCACGAGGTTCCCGCCCGTGCTCCGTGCCGCACGGCAGGACGCGGAGCGTCCAAGGTGGCCGGTTACGACGCGGAGCGCCGTAACCAGAGGGGATGGCTCCGGGGATCGTCTTCGGTCGTCGGGCCGGCAGCATGGTATGAGCGGAGAGATGCGTGCCCACCCCTCGCGTGGAGCGGCTTTTGAGCGCCGATCGGACCTCCACCTCAAGAACCCCCTTTATTCCCCTCGCTGCCACGCTCTGCGTGGCAACGCCCCTTCTTCGACGCTCCGCGTCGTGCCAAACGGTGGCACGAGGTTCCCGCCCGTGCTCCGTGCCGCACGGCAGGACGCGGAGCGTCCAAGGTGGCCGGTTACGATGCGGAGCGTCGTAACCAGAGGGGATGGCTCCGGGGATCGTCTTCGGTTGTCGGGCCGGCAGTGCGGTATGAGCGGAGAGATGCGTGCCAACCCCCGCGTGGAGCGGCTTTTGAAACCCGATCGGACCACCACCTCAAGAACCCCCTTTATTCCCCTCGTTGCCACGCTCTGCGTGGCAACGCCCCTTCTTCGACGCTCTGCGTCGTGCCAAACGGTGGCACGAGGTTCCCGCCCGTGCTCCGTGCCGCACGGCAGGACGCGGAGCGTCCAAGGTGGCCGGTTACGACGCGGAGCGTCGTAACCAGAGGGGATGGCTCCGGGGATCGTCTTCGGTTGTCGGGCCGGCAGTGCGGTATGAGCGGAGAGATGCGTGCCAACCCCCGCGTGGAGCGGCTTTTGAACGCCGATCGGACCACCACCTCAAGAACCCCCCTTATCGATAATCGATAGATTATCGATTGCATCAAAAACTCTGACTGTACCTTATGCAAATCCCCCTCTACCCTGGTCAGCTATTTCCCATCGAGCCAACCACGGAGCAGCCATGAGCATCGACATCGAGCAGTACAAGGTCACCGCCGAGCCCTTCTATAAGGCCCAGGGCGATGAGGTCGCGCTCTACGAGGCGGCCTACGCCGAGCGGCTGCCGGTGATGATCAAGGGGCCCACCGGCTGCGGCAAGTCGCGCTTCGTCGAGCACATGGCCTGGAAGCTGGGCCGGCCGCTGATCACCGTGGCGTGCAACGAGGACATGACCGCCTCCGACTTGGTCGGCCGTTACCTGCTCGATGCCGACGGGACCCGCTGGGTCGATGGCCCGCTGACCATCGCGGCGCGCATCGGCGCCATCTGCTACCTCGACGAGGTGGTCGAGGCGCGCCAGGACACCACCGTGGTGATCCATCCGCTCACCGATCACCGCCGTCAGCTGCCGCTGGACAAGAAGGGCGAGCTGGTCAACGCCCACGCCGACTTCCAGCTGGTGATCTCCTACAACCCCGGCTACCAGAGCCTGATGAAGGACCTCAAGCAGTCGACCAAGCAGCGCTTCGCCGCGCTCGACTTCGACTACGCCCCGGACTCGGTGGAGACCGGCATCGTCGCCAAGGAGACCGGCCTCGACGCCGAGCGGGCGGGCAAGCTGGTGAAGGTGGGCCACGCCGCGCGCAACCTGAAGGGCCACGGCCTCGACGAGGGGATCTCCACCCGGCTGCTGGTCTACGCCGCCCAGCTGATCAACCGCGGCGTCGAGCCCCGCGCCGCCTGCCGCATGGCCCTGGTGCGCCCGATCACGGATGATGCCGACATCCGCGCCACCCTCGACCACGCCATCGACACCGTCTTCGCTTAAGAGAAGAATTTTTCCGCAAATGAACGCAAATAAACGCGAATGAAAGAGTTCTTCTTTATTCGCGTTTATTTGCGTTCATTTGCGGACAACTCTTCTTCCGACCCTTCCAGGAGCGTTTCATGAGTTTGAGCGAGGAGCAGGTCCAGTTCTTCCGTGACCAGTTCGGCTGCGGGTTCAAGGAGATCGACAACGTCTTCGCCGACTGCATCGGCGAGGCGGTGGCCGTCCTCTCCCCGCAAGGGGTGAAGGACTACCTCGACGGCGCGGCGCTGATCTGCATGATCGGCCGCGGCGTGGAGCCGGTGCTGGCCTATCTGGAGGAGATGCCGTCGGTGGCCAAGCGCCTCGGCGAGGACACCCTGGAGCTGATCTCGCGTACCGTCTGGCGCCTCTCCCGCTCGCCCAACGGCAACGCCATCCCGCCCTTCCTGCAGACCCTCGGCGAGGCGGCGCGCCGCCTCGGCAGTTGGCAGCAGGTGGAGCACTACATCGACATCACCATGGGGCTGGCCAACCGCACCAGCTCCTCGGTACACAGCAACCAGGGCGCCACCTACCCCAGTCCGGGCCTGCCCGACTTCCTGGAGAAGGCCCCCTATCTGCTCGGCCAGCTCTCCATCGAGGGGCTGCGCAACTGGGTCGACTACGGCGTGCGCTACTACGGCGACCACCCCGACCGCCAGCGCGACTACTTCCAGCTGCAATCGGCCGACAGCCGCGCGATCCTCCAGCGCGAGCGCCACGGCACGCTGTTCGCCGACCACGAGCGGGCGCTGGAGCTCTATCTGAAGGCGCTGTGGGAGATCAAGGAGCACCTGGTCCCCTATTCCGAGGGGTGGGACCAGCTACGCAAGCCGATGCCCTATTTCGATGCCTACGGCATCCGCCTGCCCGACGTCTACGACGACCACAACGGCGTCCCCGGCATCGACCGCTATCGTGCGCTGCTCGCCCACTTCGCCGCCCACATGCGCTGGACCACGGCGATCGTCGCCGACAACTACAGCCCGTTCCAGCGGGTCGCCATCGAGGTCTTCGAGGACGCGCGCATCGACCGCCGGGCGATCGCCGAGTACCCCGGCCTGCGCCGGCTGTTCCTGGCCCTGCACCCGAAGCCGGGCGAGCACGACTGCGACCCGGAGAAAGAGTCCTGCATCCGCCACCGGCTGGCGATGTTCTCCTACGCCGCGCTCAACCCGGAGCACGGCTACGCCAACCCCGACCTGCTGGAGTTCCTGGGGCGCTTCGACGAGGTCACCGCCGACCCCGCCGCCGGCACCGCCGAGGTGGCCGAACTGGCCATCGCCTACATCGCCCGCACCCGCCGCCAGGCCGATCTCGCCGCCAACGTCTACTTCTCCGACACCGAGGTGGGCTATCGCGACGACAACCGCCACATGTGGCGCTTCATCGAGGAGGGCGACGAGGAGGAGATGTTCGAGGAGAAGCGGCGCAACCAGCAAAACGAGAACGAGTTCGACGGCCTGCCGCCGCGCCACTACCCGGAGTGGGATTACCACACCAACACCTACCGCCCCGACTGGGTGAGCCTCTACGAGAGCCTCCACCCCGGCGGCGACGGCGGGCGGATCGACGCCCTGCTCTCCAAGCACGAGGCGCTGGCCAAGCGCTTGAAGCAGCTCCTCGACCTGCTCAAGCCGCAGCACTACGTGCGCGTGCGTTACCAGGAGGAGGGCAGCGAGCTGGACCTCGACGTGGCGATCCGCTCGCTGATCGACTTCAAGAGCGGCCACAACCCCGATCCGCGGATCAACATGAGCCACCGCAACGACGGGCGCGACATCGCGGTGATGCTGCTGCTGGACCTCTCCGAGTCGGTGGACCAGATCCCCGCCGGCTGCGAGCAGACCATCCTCGAACTCTCCCAGGAGGCGGTGGCGCTGCTCGGCTGGGCGGTGGACAAGCTGGGCGACGAGTTCGCCATCGCCGGCTTCTCCTCCAACACCCGCCACGAGGTGCGCTACCAGCACATCAAGGGCTACCGCGAGCCGTGGAACGACGAGGTGAAGGGGCGCCTGGCGGCATTGGAGGCGGGCTGGTCGACCCGCATGGGCGCGGCGCTGCGCCACGCCGGCCACTACCTCGGCGCCCGTCAGGCGGACAAGAAGCTGCTGCTGGTGCTCACCGACGGCGAGCCCTCGGACATCGACGTGAAGGACGAGCGGCTGCTGATCGAGGACAGCCGCAAGGCGGTGCGCGAACTGGACGGCGAGGGGATCTATACCTACTGCATCAACCTCGACGCCAAAGTGAAACCGGGTGCCGACGACTACGTGAAGGACATCTTCGGCAACCAGTACACGGTGATCGACCGGGTCGAGCGGCTGCCGGAACGGCTGCCGCAGCTGTTCATGGCGTTGACCCGATAACCCGCACGACGGTGCCGACGGAAAGGCCATGGCAGGCGCAGCCCGCCCTATAGGGCGCGCCGTGTCAAACAAGCGCACCGCTCCAAACCGACGAAGGGCACCCCGTCCGAGCGCCCCGTCTACGCCTTTCCCGTGGACTGCAACCGCTACCAACCGCAGGTTCGACGGCCGAAATCCGGTGGTAGACTAAGGGTTACCCGTAACCTTCCGGGCCGCCGCCATGCCCCACGTCCCGCTCTCCCGCGCCCTCCCCACGGCGCTCCTGCTCACCGCCGCGACCTCCGCCACGGCCACCCCCCTCGACCTGAGCCAGGTGGTCGGCCTCAGCCTGCGCGAACTGCTGGAGGTGGAGGTGACCACCGTCACCCGCCAGGAGCAGCCGCTCAAGCGCGCCGCCGCCGCGGTCACCGTGATCACCGCCGAGGAGATCCGCCGCTCCGGCGCCGACAACATCCCCGACCTGCTGCGCAGCGTCCCCGGCGCCCACGTCGCCCGGGTGGACGGCAACACCTGGGCGGTGAGCCTGCGCGGCTTCAACGGCATCTGGGCCAACCGGGTACACGTGCTGGTCGACGGGCGCAGCGTCTACAACCCGCTGTTCGGCGGGGTCAACTGGGACACCCTCGACCTGCCGCTGGACAACATCGAGCGCATCGAGGTGGTGCGCGGCCCCGGCGGCACCCTGTGGGGGGCCAACTCGATCAACGGGGTGATCAACATCATCACCCGCTCCGCCGCCGCCACCCAGGGGGATCTGGCCCAATTGGAGCTGCGCGACCCCGGCGCCGCCGCGGTCACCCTGCGCCACGGCGGGCAACTGGCCAATGGCGCCTGGTGGCGGGTCCACGGCAAGCTCCTGGAAGGGGACGGGCCGGTCGACTACGACGGGCGCGAGCCCCGCAACGGCGAACACGACGGCCACTTCGGCGCCCGCCTCGACTGGGATCTCGACCCCGACAACCGCCTGCGCCTGGAGGGGGAAGTGGGCCGCGGCCGCAACGACCAGTACCAGCGCGCCACCGCCCCCGACCGCTTCGGCTCCTTCGTCATCCCCGACAGCGACCGCTTCGAGCGCTACCACCTGCTCGCCCACTGGGACCGCGACCTCGGCGAGCGGGGGCGCTGGAGCCTCCAGGGCTATCTCCAACACGACCGGCGGGAGCAATCGGGCGGCAACTACTCCATCGACACCTTCGACCTGGACTTCCAGCACCACTTCCGCCCCCACCTCGACCACCAACTGAGCTGGGGCGTCGGCTACCGGCGGGTGGAGGATGAAGTCGAGGGGAGCTACATCATCGACATCCTCCCCCACGCCAGCGACGGCGACCTCTTCAACGCCTTCCTCCAGGACGAGATCACCCTCGCCCCGACCCTGCGCCTGACGCTCGGCTCCAAGTTCGAGCACAACGACCGCACCGGCTTCGAGTACCAGCCGAGCGCCCGGCTCGCCTGGAGCCCCAGCGAGGAGACCACCCTGTGGGGGGCGGTCACCCGCGCCGTGCGCACCCCCTCGCGCTCCCACTCCGACGTGGTCGCCCACCCGCTGGTCCTGCTCCAGCTCTTCCCCTTCCGGCTGGCGCCGCTGACCATCGCTGGCTCCCCCGAGGCCAGCTCCGACGTCACCGTCAGCTGGGAGGCGGGCGTCCGCCGCACCCTCTCCGAGGCGCTGACCCTCGACCTGGCCGCCTACTACAACGACCACCGCAGCCTCTACACCTTCGTCCCCAGCGCGACCGATCCGCTGCGCTACGTCGGCACCAACGACCTCGACGGCCACGATGCCGGCATCGAGGTGAGCGCCGGCTGGCAGGTCACCCCCCGCTGGCGGCTCAACCTCGCCTACGCCTACCACCAGACCGCCATTGACCAGCCGGTGGCGAGCGCCCTGCCAGTGGGAGCCTTCCGTGCCATCGACCAGGCACCGGCCCATCTGGTGAGCCTGCGCTCCTACCTCGATCTCGCGCCGAACCTGGAACTGGACGGCTCCCTCTACTTCGTCGACGAGCCCGACGGCGACGGTTCGGACGCCCTCGACGACCCGCTGCGCGCCGACCTGCGCCTCGGCTGGCGTCCGCGCAAGGGGCTGGAGCTGAGCCTCACCGCGCAGAACCTCTTCGACGGCAGCCATCAGGAGTTCAGCACCCTCCAGGCGATCTCCGGCCAGATCCCGCGCACCCTGTTCGCCCGGGCGACGTGGCACTTCTAGGCGCCATCCTCGCCACCCTCGCCGGGCTGGCGCTGACCACCCTCGGTGCCGAAACGGCCACGGCGGCCTCGCTGCGCGCCGACGAACCGGCGCTCAAGGCCGTCCTGCTGCTCAACGTCGCCCGCTTCACCCAATGGGCCGACCAAGGACGTGAACGGAGCCTTTGCCTGATCGGCGACGACCCCTTCGGCGAGGTGCTCGGCGAGGTGGCGCGGCTGAGTGCCGAGCGGTGGGGCGACGACACCCCCTACGCCGTCCGCCACTTGGAGAAGGCGGAGCAGGCGACCCGCTGCGCGGTGGTCTTCATCGGCGCCTCCGAAACGGACCGTCTGGAGCGGTTACTCGACCACCCGGCGCTCGCCGGCGCCCTGATCGCCGGCGACCTGCCGCGCTTCGCCGAGCGCGGCGGCACCCTCGGCCTGGTCCGCCGCGGCAACCGCCTGCGCTTCGTGGTCAACCTCGACGGCCTCTGCCGCCACCACCTCACGATCAGCGCGCAGGCGCTGGAGTTGGCGATCACTCTCGGCGAAGGCCGCTGCCAGCAGTGACCTCTTCGTGGCGGTGACCGGAAATCGCCCCGTCAACGGCCTGCGCCATACCTTTCGAGAAGTGCCTTCGTTCGGCGCGGCGGCCGCGGGCCGCCCCATAGGGCGCGCCGCACGCGCGGAGGTGATCGGAACTCCCTTCGTTAGGGACCTGCGCCGCCCCTTCCTCGAGGTGCCATCGGTCACAGGAACACGCCCCCATGCGGCGGCGCACCCGATCCGGCCCCGTGCGCGCCGCTTTCTGCTATCCTCACCCTCCCGCGACCCCGATCGGAACGGAACACCGTGCGACGCCACCTGCCCATTCTCGCCGGCCTGCTCCTCGTCCTCGCCCTACCGGCCGGGGCGGCGACCCTGCAACGGACCCACGCGATGAGCGACGGTCGCGGCTACCTCTTCAGCTTCCGTTTCGACGGGCCGGTCACCCAGCACCACTTCACCCTCGCCGGGCCCGACCGCCTGGTGATCGACGTCGCCGCCTCCCGCCGCGGAGATGGGGTCGCCCCCCAGACCCTGGAGGGAGGCGTGGTACGCGCCATCCGCTACGGCCGGCGCCCCGACGGCGGGCTGCGCCTGGTGATTGACCTCGACGCCCCGGTCACCTATGCGGTGGGCTCCCTGCAAGGGGAACCGGAAGTGGTGCGGGTCACCCTCGCCCGCAGCCCCGCCGGCCGCTTCGTGGCGCGGGAGCTGCCCGCGGTGGCGCCGCCCGTGGAAGAGGAGCGCTCGGCCGGGGTGGCGACGGCCGCGCCGATACCGCTCGAGGCGGCACCCGAACCCCCCCGCGAAACGGCGCCACCGCCCACCACCACGGTCCGCGACCTCAAATGCATGGAGGTGGTGGAGGGCATCGAAGACTGCGGGGCACTGATCGACGAGATGGCCACGGTAACCAACAACACCTATCCCAACGACGCCCCGTCGCCGCCACCGGCGAACTTCGACACCAGCGACCCCGACTCGGTGCCACTCGACGTGGAGCGACCACGACCGAAGGGCGACGACACCCACGGCACCCTCGGCGTCCAGCGCTTCCTCAAGCGCACCAGCGACGGCAAGCGACGCACCGACATCGGCTACCGGACCCAGTTCGGTGACAGCGAAATGGGCGTCTCCCTGCTCCACCCCGCCCTCTCCTGGGAACACGAGACCGACGTCGGCGACCTGCGCATGCTGCTGCGCTCCGATGAACTCCACTTCGGTTACCAGAAACAGTGGCAGTAGTGGCGGTTGGCCGAGAGACGATGCGCACCACTCGGTAGAAACCGGTGCGCCTCCTATCGTCGGCACACCCCACCCGGCCGTCGATCTCCGAGATAATCGGGCGTCACGCGTAGCCACTGGGTATCGGCGCAAATCACTGCCCCTTCTTTCCCTTCGTGCCAAGACAAACCGCCGAACGAATCTGCCCCCGCCGAAGCGCCCCGCCGCACGACCGGAACCCGCCGTTCCAAGCCACCAACCCGCTTCGTGGTGAGGCCTGAACCTCAGAACCGCTGCCCCGCCAGGTCGTGGGCCTCCTCCAGCACGAAGTCGTGGAAGGCGAGCGCCGCCGGCGAGAGCCGCTTGCCGCGGCGGTAGACGATGTACCACTGCCGCTCGATCGGGAACTCCTCCACGTCGAGCACCACCAGCCGGCGGGTCTCCAGTTCCAACTCGATGGTGTGGGTCGAGACCACCCCCAGCCCCATCCCGGCACGCACCGCCTGCTTGATCGCCTCGCCGCGGGTCATCTCCATATTGATGCGGATCTCCACTCCGTGGTCGGCGAAGTGGCGCTCCATCGCCGCCCGCGTGCCCGAACCCGGCTCGCGCATGACGAAACATTCGTCACCCAGCCGCGCGAACGGGATCTCCCGCTCCTCGGCCAGCGGGTGGTCGGGCTGCGCGATCACCACCAGCTGGTTCTCCATGAACGGTTCCGCCTCCAGGTCGAGCCCCGTCGGCGGCGCCCCCATCAGCACCAGGTCGCGCTCGTTATTCTCCAGCCGGCGGATCAGGGTGCGCCGGTTGGTCACCTCCAGGGTCAACGTCACTCCCGGATAGCGCTGCTTGAACGCCGACAAAAGGCGCGGCGCGAAGTAGTTGACGGTGGAGGCCACCGCGATGTCGAGCCGCCCGGTCTTCAGCCCCTTCAGCGACTCCAGCACCTCCTCCGCCTCCTCCAACTGGTCGAACACCGCGTGGGCGTAGTGGTGCAGCTCCTCCCCCGCCTGGGTCAGGAACACCTTCTTGCCCACCTTGTCGAGGAGCGGCAGGCCGATCATCTCCTCCAGCTGCTTCACCTGCATCGACACCGCCGGCTGGGAGAGGTGCAGCTGCTCGGCGGCGCGGGTGTAGCTGAGCTGGGTCGCCACCGCCTCGAACACCCGCAGCTGGCGCAGGGTCAGATTCATCGGGAACCTCCGGGATCATCAGGAAAACATAAGCCAGACATTATCGAAACGATCAAAAACTTTGCTTATCAATTATGAACAAACCCCGCTAGGATTGCCCGACCTTAACCTGCATTTCTCACCACCCTCCGTAGCGAGGGCGCCGAGACCCCGCTGTGACGGGGCGTGCGGATTTGGCCAGGGATTGGCCTTATGCCGCGAAGGCAGGGATGCCGAGAGCGGACCGGAGGGCGACGAAGGCATAGTCGGCACTATGTTGAGGAGCCCGGAGGGAGCACGCCCCGTCACAGCGGGAGGATCGGCGGCCGCAGTAGGAGGGTGGTGAGAAATGCAGGTTAGTTTTAGGCGCGAGGCGCGAAGCCCAAAGAGGCGACCGGGTCCCGCACTTTTTTGTCCGACCAGTGAGGCACTGAGAACCATGGATCAATCCGCACGCTACGCTGACCTCTCCCTGAAGGAAGAGGACCTGATCGCCGGTGGCAAGCACGTCCTGTGCGCCTACAAGATGAAGCCCGCCGAGGGCCACGGCTTCCTGGAAGTGGCCGCCCACTTCGCCGCCGAGTCCTCCACCGGCACCAACGTCGAAGTCTGCACCACCGACGATTTCACCAAGGGCGTCGATGCGCTGGTCTACATGATCGACGAGGCCACCGAAGAGATGCGCATCGCGTATCCGATCGAGCTGTTCGACCGCAACGTCACCGACGGTCGCGCCATGATGGTCTCCTTCCTCACCCTGACCATCGGCAACAACCAGGGCATGGGCGACTGCGCCCACGCCAAGATGTACGACTTCTACATGCCCGAGCGCATGATCCAGCTGTTCGACGGCCCGGCCAAGGACATCTCCGACCTGTGGCGCATCCTCGGCCGTCCGGTCGAGAACGGCGGCTACATCGCCGGCACCATCATCAAGCCCAAGCTGGGCCTGCGTCCCGAGCCCTTCGCCAACGCCGCCTACCAGTTCTGGCTCGGTGGCGACTTCATCAAGAACGACGAGCCTCAGGGCAACCAGGTCTTCTGCCCGATCAAGGAAGTGCTGCCGCTGGTCCGCGACGCCCTGCGCCGCGCCCAGGACGAGACCGGTGAGGCGAAGCTCTTCTCCATGAACATCACCGCCGACGACCACGACGAGATGATCGCCCGCGGCGAGTACGCCCTGGAGACCTTCGGCCCCGACGCCGACAAGGTGGCCTTCCTGGTCGACGGTTACGTCGGCGGCCCCGGCATGGTGACCACCGCCCGTCGCTGGTTCCCCAACCAGTACCTGCACTACCACCGCGCCGGCCACGGTGCCGTCACCTCGCCCAGCGCCAAGCGCGGCTACACCGCCTTCGTACTGGCCAAGATGAGCCGTCTGCAGGGTGCCTCCGGCATCCACGTCGGCACCATGGGTTACGGCAAGATGGAAGGCTCCGCCGACGACAAGGTGATCGCCTACATGATCGAGCGTGACGAGTGCCAGGGCCCGGCCTACTACCAGAAGTGGTACGGCATGAAGCCCACCACCCCGATCATCTCCGGCGGCATGAACGCGCTGCGCCTGCCCGGCTTCTTCGAGAACCTCGGCCACGGCAACGTGATCAACACCGCCGGCGGCGGCTCCTACGGCCACATCGACTCCCCGGCCGCCGGTGCGCTCTCCCTGCGTCAGGCCTACCAGTGCTGGAAGGAGGGTGCCGACCCGATCGAGTACGCCAAGGAGCACAAGGAGTTCGCCCGCGCCTTCGAGTCGTTCCCCGGCGACGCCGACAAGATCTTCCCCGGCTGGCGCGAGAAGTTGGGCGTGCACAAGTAAGGAATCCGGCTATCGCCGCACTCCTCATGGATGAGGAATGGAAAAAGCCCCGCTCACGCGGGGCTTTTTTCGTTTCCGATTGACAAACACGGACCTCGTCCACAAGACTGGCTCCGCGCATAGACCGCCCATCCCGTGGCGGCCCGGCGCACTTCCGGCCGGACAGGGGTTCGGGATTCCGCCACCACCGGGTACCCGCCCGGTATGCGCCGTGATCCCGCGTCCGACCGCATAAACACAACAACCAATCGAGCGGAGGGATCTGCATGAAACGCAGGACACTGACGGCAGGAATCGTTGCGGCACTGCTGGCAACGGCGGCCAACGGCACGGAAATGGGGGGAAGCAGCGGCGGCGCCCCCGCCACCCACGGCATCTACGGCGTCGCGGTATCGCCCCTGGTCAGCCTGGAAGGGCTGAAGGCGGGGATCGGCGATGCCGAGCAGGACATCGACCGCTTCGCCCGGATCGAGGCGGCCACGGCCACCACCGCGGCGGTCGACTGGACCAAGATCATCAAGATCGTCAAGGAACTGGCCGGCGCCTACCAGACCTTCAAGACCGCCGCCACCGAGCCCCTCCCGCCGATGAAGCCGGTCGCGCAGTGGGAATATCTGCAGAACTTCACCCCGGAACAGCAGGAGTGGTACCGGCGCACCCCCCAGGGCACCTACTTCATGCCCTACGACTGGTTCCTCGCCCTGGAGGTGCCGGCGCCCTGGCAAGCCCCCTCGGTCCTCTCCGAGGCCGACGTCGCCCTCAAGCAACTGCTCTCCGCCCGCCGCACGGCCGCCAAGGCCACCGCCCCCGGCGAGCGCTTCGCCTCCCCCGAATACCTCGCCCGCTTCGGCATGCTGACGCTGCCCAAGTCCAAGTACAACCCCGACGGCCTGCCCGCCGGCCTGACCAGGCAGACCGGCTACATCGACCCCAACCACCCCAACGCCGCCCCCCAGACGGTGCTCGGCATGGGCTGCGCGCTGTGCCACGCCGGTAAGCTGGAGGCGGGCGGCAAGACCGTCTACATGGATGGCGCACCGTCCCAGGTCAGCCTCGACCTGTTCGGCGCCAAGTTCGTGGTGGCGCTGGCCCAGACGCTGCTGCCCGACCGCTCCTGGAACTTCGACCGCTTCAACCGCTTCGCCACCGCCGTCTACGGCCACAAGCCGAGCGACCGCGAGTGGTTCAAGCTCTACGTGGAACTGGCCGGCTACGCCGTGAGCAACGCCATGAGCGCCTCCGGCGAGCCCTCCACCCCCGCCGGCTTCTCCCGCCTCGACGCCCTCGACAACATCGGCAACCAGGTGTTCGGCGTGGACATCGGCCCGAAGAGCAACATGTACCAGACCACCGCGCCGGTGAGCTACCCGATGGTGTGGACGGTGCCGTGGCTCGCCTGGGCCGAATACCCCGGCGTCGTGCGCAGCCCGATGATCCGCAACGTCGGCGAGGCGCTGGGGGTCAAGGCGGCGGTCAACCTGACCACCGCCGACCCCGCGCTGCTCTACCAGTCGACCGCCCTGGTGGACGAGCTCTACCGCTTCGAGACGCTGCTGATGGAGGGCGAGATCCCGTGGGACATCACCAAGGAGCCGACCTCCGATCCGTGGCAGTACGTCAAGGAGAACAAGGCCCTGCCCGGCCTCCAGCCCCCCAGTTGGGAGGAGGGCGTCGCCAAGGGACTGCTGCCGTCCATCGACCGGACCAAGGCCGCGGCGGGCAAGCAGCTGTATCAGTCGCTGTGCCAGGGCTGCCACCTGCCGCCGCTCGACGACCCCGCCATCGGCGAGGTGGACGGCCACGGCAACCTCAACCCGGCGTACTGGGAGCCGGCCAGCGCCGACGAGGGCGTGGCACCCGAATTCCAGCGCCAGTTCCTGCGGGTGAAGAAGCTCAACATCCAGGAGATCGGCACCGACCCCCAGGAGGTACTCAACTTCGCCCTGCGCTACCCCAACTTCGACAACATGACCTGGGCCCCCGACTCCGGCATCCCGCGCGGAATCCCCACCACCGACGCCAACGGCACGCCCAAGGTGGGTGAGACCATCAGCATGGCCGACGGCCTCAAGTACACCACCGAAGTCACCGCCAACCGCTGGTACCGGGACAACGGCATCACCGATCCGGCAACCATCGCCCGACTGGACGGCTACCGCCCCAACGTGGTGCTGCTGGAACCCACCTACCGGGCGCGACCGCTGGACGGGGTGTGGGCCACCGGCCCCTACCTGCACAACGGTTCGGTGGCCAACCTGTATGAGATGCTGCTGCCCGCCGACCGGCGCGCCACGCGGTTCATCACCGGCATGACCGAGTTCGACCCGGTCAAGGTGGGCTACAAGAGCTACGAGAACGACCCGGCCGGGCAGGCCGCCATGCAGAAGGAGGGATATAGCCTGTTCACCGTCAACGACACCGACGGGAAGCCGATGCTCGGCAACTCCAACGCCGGCCACGAGTTCAAGGGCGACGGCAAGGCGCCTCTCGGCAACGGGATCATCGGACGCAGCCTCAGCGACGAAGAGCGCTATCAGTTGATCGAATATCTGAAGACCCTGTAATCGGCAACGCCCGCGGGATGCGGCGCATGCCGCCTCCCACGCAGATGAGAAAAGGCCCCGTTTTCGCGGGGCCTTTTTTTGCGGTTCGCCCCCTCCCTTTCTGGTTGCGACGCTCCGCGTCGCAACCCGCCACCTTGGAACGCTCCGCGTCCCGACGCGAGGCCGACGCTGAACGCCCAACAGAGGCGCCGCGCCGACGGACAGGCCGAGGTCACCACGCGGAGCGTGGTAACCAGGGGTAGGTTCACCGGGCGAACGCAGATCGCTTGGCGAGTTGACCCGTCAACCACTACACCCCCCATCCTCCTCCTGCCAACCCAAGATTCAGGAGGAACCATGCAGCTCGACGACACCACCTTTCTACACCGCTTCGCCCGCCGCGAACTGGGCCCCGAGACCTTCGACCACCGCGGCAGCGTCGAGCAGGCCCTGGAACAGCGATTGATCGCCCTCAACCGGGAGATCGCCCAACTCCACGCCCAACGGCGGCTGGTGCTCGGACTGCTGGGCGGAAATCATCCTGCCGAGCGCAACGGCACGGTCGGCGTCGACCAATGGGTGAGGATGCTGGAGGAGGCCGGCATCGACGAAGCCGGCCGCCACCGCTGGCACCAGGCCTTCGAACGGGACGCCCCTGCAGCCCACCACCAATTCCTCGCCTCCCTCGGCCTCGACGAAGAGCGCATCGCCGAAATCCGCCGCCTCGCCTCCCCATAGGGCGGCCCGCGGCCGCCGCCGGCCTCACCACCGGCACCGATTCTTGCGTGCCCCCACTTTTCCCAGATGCCCCGCCCCCGGCATCCATCCCTGCCTCAGATGTCACGCCACTGGACATCGCCCCCAAATTCTATAATCTATATTTCTTTATAGATTCAATCACGACGAGGAGCGGCCATGGGGCTCAGCATCAAGAATGCCGAAGCGGAACGGCTGGCGCGTGCCGTGGCCGCCGAGAGCGGGGAAAGCATCACCCAGGCAATCATCCACGCCCTGGAGGCGGAACTGACCCGGTTGCGCGGCCGCAAGCGCCAGCCCGACACCTTCGAGGCGATCATGGAGATCTCCGAGCGGTGCGGCGAGCTGCCCGATCTGGACGAGCGCAGCGCCGACGAGATCCTCGGCTACGACGAACACGGGGTACCCGACTGATGGTGATCGATACCTCGGCGCTGATCGCCATCCTGCTCCACGAGCCGGACGCCGCGCCACTGGCCCGCACCATCGCCGCAGCCCCGAAACGCCTGCTCGGTGCCCTCTCCCTGCTCGAAGCGGGTATCGTCATCGAGGCCAAGAAGGGCGAGGAGGGCGCCCGGCAACTGGACCTGCTGATCCATCGCGCCGGGATCGAAGTGATCGCCATGAACGACGAGCAGGCGGAACTGGCGCGCATCGCCTGGCGACGCTACGGCAAGGGACGCCACCCCGCCCGACTCAACCTCGGCGACTGCTGCGCCTACGCCCTGAGCCGCCACAGCGGAGAACCGCTGCTCTTCAAGGGTGACGACTTCCCGCACACCGACGTGCAGGCGGTCGCATGGCACACCGACGATGCCGCCCATTGAACGCGCCTTGCCAAAGACCCCGTAAGCACAGCCCCGCGTCGCGCACCAAGGCCACCGGTCGGCTCTACGGGCGCAAGCGCTTTGGCTGCACCACTGACCAATCGATGCGCTGGCTACGATGCTCCGCACCGTAACCCACCCGCACACCCAAGCACGTTCCACACCGCTACAATAGGCACTCCCCGAGCGTGTAGAGGCCCTCACATGATCACCATCACCGCCACCGAAATGGCCCGCAAACTCCGCCACATCCTGGACCAGGTGGAGTTTCGTCACGAGAGCGTCACCGTCATGCGCAACAAGCGACCGGTAGCGCGCATCTTCCCCGGTACACAGGAGATGACCGCGCTGGAGGCGCTGGGTGATCTCTACGGCATCGTCGGAGAAGAAGCCGCCGCCCATTGGGGCGACGATGCGCGCAACGACGAAACGGTCGGCGACGGGGTGCGCGATCCGTGGGATACCTGATCGATACCAGCGTCTGGATCGAAGTGGAACGGGGCCGCCTTCACCCCCAGGACGTGGCGAAGATCACCGGGGACCAACCGGTCTACGTCTCCCCGGTCACCATCGCCGAACTGAAATTCGGCGCCGACCGCGCGACCGATCCCGACATCCGCCTCCGCCGCATCGCCGGCGTCGAGCGCGTCACCGCCAAGCCCACACTGCCGATCGACACTACCACAGGGATGCTGTTCGGCGAACTCTCCGCCCGACTCGCCACCGGTCGCGGCCGCCACTTCCGCATCCAGGACCTGTGGCTGGCCAGCCAGGCGCTGCAACACGGCCTGACGCTGATGACCCACAACCACAAGGACTTCGCCGACATCCCCGGCCTGAAGCTGCACATATTGCCCGCATCGTCATAGACCTTTCCGCGGGCACCACCAGCCCCGAAAACGACATTTCCTCTCAACAGCGGAGTTACCGTGCACAACTCCTGCTGGGCGCAAGCGGCTCGATCACCCACGCGCCAAACGATCGTTTGTTTTATTTTTTCACATCAACAACTTTAGACAACATTCTTGTTGACATCCGGTATGCCCCGTGGAGAATCTCCAATCTCCGCTGGATCTATAAGAAATATCTGAACAATAAGAACACAAGGACGTCCATTGAGCCCGCTGCCCCGAATCGGAACCCCCACTAACCCCATCAAGATCAAACTCTCCGAAGCCTTCACCACCCGCGGTTTCAGCGATGTCGAAACGCTGCTGCAAGAGGAGGGTTACGAGCAGGCGGTCGATATCCTGCGCGAGATCGCCCGCGGGATCGAAGGGGCATCCACGCCCCACGCGGACACGCTGGGCCACCCGCATCTGCCGTCGCGCACCCACCAGATCCTCTTCGTCGAGGGGGAGAGAGGGGCGGGCAAGACCACCTTTCTGCTCAACCTTCCGCTCTACCTGAGACAGCGAGACCCCGATCTCGCGGGCAAGTTCCAGGTGCTCGACCCCATCGACCCGACCCTGATCGACGACACCGACCACTTCGTCTCGACCATCCTCGCCCACGTCATGAACGCCGTGCGGCCCCGGCTCAATGCACTGGAGACCGGCCTCGCCCCTCACCCCGGCCGTCCCCAGCCCCAGGACGACCTGCTCGACCCCTACTTCAACGCCTGCCAAGACGCCATGGACGCCCTGGAGGCGCTGGCCGACCAGAAGAGCGGGCGCGGCTCGTCGATGATCGCCCTGAAGCAGGAGGGGATGGGCTTGGAGGCCCACCTCAACCTCTTCTTCCACTACGCGAGCCGGATCTTCAACCGCAAGGCGCTGATCCTGCCCATCGACGACATCGATATGGACCCGAAACACGGCTACGAAGTGCTGGAGGTCCTGCGCAAACACCTCGTCTCGCCGTATGTGGTGCCCGTCGTCACCGGCGTCGAACGGGTCTATCACCGGATCGCCCATCGCCACTTCGCGGAGGGGTACGCCCCGAAGAAAAAGGACGACCCCCGCGAGCTCAAACCCGAAGACAACTTCGCCGCCGCCTACATCGACAAGATCTTCCCCCACCCCAAGCGAATCCAACTGAGGACCATCAACGACATCCTCGGTGACAAGGAGGTTCGGCTCATCGCCGATCACCGCCCGGACAAACCGGCGCGAGAAATCGCTTACAAAGAGTTCGTCACCGCGGTTCGCGGACTGGTCCTGAACGGCGTCGCCCGTCCCCGAACCCTCGACATCGGCCTTTGCTACCGCACCACCCGCGATCTCTTCTACCTGCTCGAAGAGTGCCGCGACGCCATCGGCTTCATCGGCGATCTGATCGCCGGCGATGCGGGCGACGACGATTACGGGACGGTGTACGTCCGCTTCTTGGAGACCTCCCACATCCGTCAATGGGGCGAACGCTGGTTCCGCGACAACGACGAGCCACCCGCCACCAACGACATCCGCTACTACATCGCCCGCGATCGCGCCTGCGTCGACCGGGAGAAGGGCAAATTTTCCAACTCCGCCGCGTTCCACAACGCCCTCGCGGATCAGGCGCCCCACCGACCTAGCGAACTCCCCTCCGAACTCTATATCCCGGAGATCATACCGACCGGAGCGGATGTCGAAGAGGTCGCCGAGTCTACCCTTCTCAAGCTCCTGTTCTGCGTGGCAAGCACCAATCCCAGCGACCACCTCAGCTACCTCTCACCTGTGCGCATATTGCGATTCGTCGGGCGGGCCCTCGAATCCGATCCTGGTAGGGAGGGGCTACGCCAACTGACGGGGTACGCTACCGACGACGAGCGCGAGATCGATTTCATCGAGACCTTTTATCAAGGCGGTTACCAGGGGTGGGCCTTCTCTCAGGAGATGGAAGCCCTATCCGAACGCGCGGAACTCTCTCAGGCCCTGGACGCGGCCATCGACCAGTTGGCCGAGGAGATCACCCAATGGCGATCGACCCATCCCCACATGGAGCGGCTCCTCTTCAACCACGCCCGCCTGCGCCCCATCACGGAGGGGTTCCTGCGCCCATCACCGACCTCCATCCAGACCGGCCGGCTGGCGGACTACCTCGCCCACATGGACCGCGGACTGCGCGATGCCGTCGCCGTCGTGGAGGGTACCGTGGAACAAATCCGGATCGTCCCTCGCTGGAGCAGCAGCGAGCTCCCCACTCCCCCGCTTCACGCCCTCCTCCAGCCGGAGAGCGACGGCCCCATCCGCCAACTACTGGGGGGAATCGCCGCCCGCTCGGGACTCGTCATCGACAACGTAAACGATCTCGGCAGATTCCTGCGCCTCCTCGAAAACCTTAGCGACAACATCCGCGCTCACGGGAAAGACGGTGAGACCTATCAGAACCAGGACGTGCTCTCCAGTAAACTGCAACACATCATTGATAACGGTCGTGAGCGTGGCTATTTCGCCTCCCCGAGAAACCGCCACGCGATCCTCTCGCAAGTCGCCGATCCTCTCTCGCCGGTCCACGCATCGCTGCGCCAACTCTGTTCTGGAGGCAATCCCGTTCCCGTGGTAGAGAAGCTAGCCGAGGAACTTCAGGTCCCTTGGGAAACACTGCGGTTAGTGGAGGACACTACACAGTGATCCCGGTCCTGCTGAGCGACTGGCCGGCGCTCCTCACGGTGCGCAGTGACGGCCTGCTCCACCACCTGCTGGATAAGCCGCTGACGGAGGAGGCCCCGGCGCGCCGTCGGTTGCGGGAGCGCCAACTCCTCCTCGACTCCCTGGCCGCCCTCGGCGAGGGCCGCCGCCATCGCCGCAACGAGGTGGAAGCCGCCTTCGACACCCTCTTCTCGTCCCCCCACCGCGAGGTCACCCACCCGGCCCTGTTGCGCCTCTTCGACGACTACTACGCCATCGACGGCGACCGCATCTTCCCCCGCGACGACCAGCGGGAGGCATTGATGGCGTGGAGTCGCAAGGTCGATCCCTTCTGCGTCGTCGCCGCCTTCCTCGGCCGCTACTACCATCGGGGGACGTTGAGCAACACGGGGCTGCGCGCCATGGTCGAACGGAGCCGCGCCTTCGGTGCCGACCTCGCCGCCGGCGAGGGGGGGCTGGCGGACAACCACACCCATCTGGCGGGCATCTTCCAGCCGAGCCTGTTCCTGGTCTCCCTGCTCGCCCGCCGCCGCCCGGGGGGGCGGCGTTGGCTGGCGCAACTGGCCGAGGGGCTGCCCACCCTCGCCGACTTTCCGCTGGTGGGCAGCGGTCATATCACCGTGGAGCGGATGCTCGCCTCGCTGGGCCTGGTCCATCACGCCCTGGCGAACGCGATTTCCAGTCGCCCGACCCCCACCCCGGCCCTGGCGGCGGCACTCGACTACCACGCCACCCTCCCGCTGGTGCGCAATCTGCTCCGCCACCCGATCCAACTTCCCCGCCCCGACCAGCGGGCCGCGTCGCTGCTGGCAATATTCCACGGCTACGCCGAGGCGGGCCAGTTCGATTGGTCGCTGCTCACCTACTACACCCTCCACCACCACCTCCTGGCGGAGTGGGCCGAACACCCCGCGATCGTCCGCCTCGCCCGCATCCAGCTCCTGCTGCTCAACCTGCTGCGCGCCTACATGGTGATGTCGGAGGGGCGGGGACTGGCCCACTTCACCGATTTTTTCCGCAGCCCCCTGCGCAAGCCGGACCTGCTCAATCGGCGACGCCACGACCGTTTCCGTGACCTGGCGATCAACAGCTTCGGCAGCGGGGTGAGCCACTTGGAGGGGCGCATCACCGCCAACGAGGCGTCGCTGCCGCGCTTCACCGGCCTCGTCCGCTACCTGGATCGGGCCATCCTCGACACCCTCGCCCTCCGCGGCGGCGCCCCCTCCCCCCAGTACCACTTCGCGATTCACTTCAAGCGCACCCCGGATCGAGACGAGGGGCCGTGGCTGCGCCGCGCCGACGGGGCGCCGATGCCGGTGCGCCACCGCCGGCTGCGGCTCAAGCTGGAGCAGGAGGCCCGCGCGATCGAGGCACTGATCGTTGACCCTCGCGCCAAGCGTTACCACGCGGCGCGACTGACATGGCCGGAATCGCGAGGCGCCGCCGACGCCCGCCGCCTCCACGCCCCGCCCGCGCCGCCAGTGCGCATCGACCTCGCCGCGCGGGTGACGGCGCTGGACGTGGCGGGCGACGAGAACAGCACCCCGCCGGAAGTCTTCGCCCCGGTAATCCGCCGGCTGCGCCGCCCCCTCCGGCGCAAGGAGGAGGCGCCGCGCCACCCCCGCCTGCGCCTCACCATCCACGCCGGCGAGGACTTCGCCCATCTGGTCACCGGGATGCGCCGCATCGACGAGTGCCTGCGCTACTACGCCATGGGCGAGGGGGACCGCATCGGCCACGGACTGGCCATGGGGATCGAGCCCGAACGCTGGCTGGAGCGGGCGGGGCCCGAGATCACCCTCCCGGCGGGCGAGCACCTGGACAACTGCGTCTGGCTCTGGGACGCGACCCGCACCCTGGCCGCCGCGGGCATCGACGGCACCGCCGGCCGGCTACCGCTGCTGGAGCGGGAGATCGCGCGCTTGAGCGAACGGCTCTACGGCGCCATGGAGTCGCCGGAGCGGCTCCACCGCGCTTGGGAGCTGCGCCACCGCTCCCCCCTCCCCACCGCCCCCCGCCAGCGTCATCGGCGCTGCCGCCGTGGACCGGAGGAGCGGTCGGTCACCGACCTGCTGGAGCGCTACCACCGCTGCCCCATCCTCCGCCGCAACGAACGCCAGGTGGAGCGCATCGACTACCGCTCACCGGCCGGCGAGGGCGAGACCACGGGTTGGCTCGACCTGTGGCGGGCGGTCCAGGACCTGCTCATCGAGCGCTGCACCCAAAAGGGGATCGTGGTGGAGGTCTGCCCCACCTCCAACCTCCACGTCGCCCCCCTGGAGGGGTACCACGAGCTGCCGCTCTACCGCTGGTCCCCGGTCGCCGCCGCCGACCTGGCCCCCGGCGGCCGCCACAATCGATACGGCCTGCGCAACGGCCCCCTCGCCTGCTGCATCGCTAGCGACGACCCCGGCCTCTTCACCACCACCCTGGCCAACGAATTCCACCTGCTCCAGGTGGCGGCAAACCGCCACTGCAAGGACCCCGAGCGAATCGAGGCCTGGCTGCGCCGCCTCAAGGCGCGCGGCCACGCCGTCTTTCAATCCACTCACACCGTAAATGACCCTTTAGGAGAGTCCCTCCATGTCGCGTAACGAACCCCGACTGCTGACCCACCGCGAAGACCGCGGAGCGGCGGCGCTCGCCCTGCTGGGCCCCGCGCTGATGCTGCTGCCGTTCCTCGCCCAGGCGCTCGTCGAACCCCCGATCCCCGGCGGGGTTTACCTCCTCTACTGGTTCCTCTTCTGGTTTGCGGTGAGCCGCAACAACTACATCCTCCACAACCACTGCCACAACCCCATGAGCGGCTACCGTCCGCTCAACCGACTCTTCGACTACGCCCTCGGCCTGGTCACCGGCATGACCGCCGGCACCTGGCGCCTCACCCACAACCATGGCCACCACGTCACCCACAAACGGCGCAACCTGCCCAACCACTGGATCCCCTTCGTGGAGGAGGACGAACCGCTGCTGCGCGAATACTCCCTGACCAACGCCATGCGTTTCAGCGCCAAGACCACCCCGACCCAGTGGTTCGGCATCCTCGGTGTCTCCCTGGAGCGCTGGATGAAGGGGGGATTCCGCGCCCGCTACTACCGCTACATCTTCCTGGAGGCAACGGCGGTATGGCTGGTGGTGGTGGCGCTCGCCTGGATCGACTGGCGGCTCTGCCTCGCCTTTGTTGTCCTTCCCCATTTCCTGGCCCACTTTTTCTCCCGCTACATCGACTACCTGTTTCACGTCTGCGCGAATCCAAGAAAAAACTACGAATACTGTTTCAGCTGCATCAACCCGAGCTACAACTGGTGGTGCTGGAACGCCGGCTATCATTTGGCCCACCACAACGTGCCCAAGCTTCACTGGAGCCGATTGCCGGAGCTTCATATCGATCTCGTCCAACGCCACCCCCAGGTACGCCGACTCACCCGGAGCTACAACTACTCCGGCCTCTATGCCCTGCTCCACGCCTATTGGGAGCACGTAACCCCCCGCCCCCGGCTGGTCTAGAGGAGCCCTGCCGTGACCAACGACGATCCGAACATGGAACAGAACGGCAATGACGGTTGGAAGGCCATTACCGGGACCGAGCACACCCAACTGGGTTGGCTGTTCGGTACCATTCTGACGCTGATGATTTGCCTGCCGATGATCGCCACCCGAGCAGTGGTCCCGTACGTCGGCCTCTTCATGGCTGCCCTCGGTATCGCTGTGGCCGTCGGGCAGTTCTACATCCACTCCATCGTCGACCGGGTCCTCTTCTCCATGCGCCGCGACTTCTATCGTGGTACCAGCGTCAGCCAACTGCTCTTCGGCAGCTTCATCCTGCTCCTCTCCGCCAGCGACATCCTGGAACAGAACCTCGGCTATGGCCTTCAATGGGCAGCAGGCCCCTTCACCGCCAACCTCCTCTACTACCTCGCCTATCTGGTCGGGGTCTGGTCGCTACCCGCCATGGTGCTGGTGACCGTCAGCTACTTGTACCCCCTCCAGCCCAAGGACCAGCAGGGACCAATGCTCTCTCTGTGGAAATTCTTGCGATTCGAAGAGTACTTGGTTCGCCTCAAGGCGATGGAAAACCCCCGAAATCTTTATGACGACTGCGTCTGGCTGGTTCGGTTCCTGCTCCTCTGTGCCGTCCTGTTTACGCTTGGCGTAGCCTATGAACTGATTGTTTTTCTCCTGGAGAGCCACCGCGTCGGCATGGCCGCAGTGGAACCCGATGCCCACATTGCCAGGAAAACCTACGCCCTTTTCGTCTTCGCCGCCTTAGCTACCTTTGCGGTCTGCGTACGCCTCTTCATCGAACGAATTCGCCGGGTTTTCCGCGAAGGGTACGGGCTGGTGGGTTTCTCCTTTTTCATGTCGATGATGGCGCTGTTCGCTTTTCCCCCATTTATGCAGTTAACCATTGCCCAGTTTGCAGAGCAGAAAACGCTATTGGCTGTTGGGGTCTTCACTTGTGTCGTAGCAGCCATTCTCTCCCACTTCTTCCTTCTCCCTCGCCTAAAGCGCTCGCTCCCACTTGGCGGCAACATCAGTGTGCTTACTGGAGGCCTCGGACGTTTCGTTCCCGTAGCGACGGAATACGCCACCATCGCCGTGAGTCTTTGGATCGGACTTGCCCTGCTTCTCTTTCTCAGCAGCTTTTACTATTTCGACCGTTACCTCCCGCCCCTCTTTTATATCTCCTTTCTCTTCTATGTACTGGGGTGTAACTACATGGCGGCAGTAGACCTGAGAGTCGCTTCCCAAAGTGCCACCAAGTTGCGCGACCATGCCGTTGACGACAAGTTCCTAAGCGGCGTCGCCCACGAGATTTTCAACCCCCTGGTACCGGTGCAAACCCTGGTCAACGACGCTACCCTGGAGACCATCCTCAGCTCCTCCATAGAAGGTGATGAACGACTGGAACGGCTGCGCGCCAGCCTGCTGAAACTACTCCCCTCGGCAAGAAACGGCCTTGCTCAGGCCATCGCCTACACCCAGGAGATCAGAAATCGGGGCACCTTCGCCAATGTGCAGTTGGAACGCCTGGAACTCGCCCCCTTCGTCGAAGAGTTGATCGAACAGTATCAAAACCATCCCTCCGTGGCAGGGGGTGCTGTAAAGCTCACCACTCATGCAGTCAAAAGGCCCCAAGTTCTGGCGGATCCCAAATTGCTGAAGAGCGTGTTGCGCGTGCTCCTCGACAACGCGGTGGAATCGACGCTACCCGGAAAGGAAAACAATATCGCTGTAATCGTGGACGGACGCTCGACAAGGGCCTCCCGGCCCACAATCACCATCCGCGATGAGGGGCGAGGAATGAACGGCGAGCAGTTGCGGCGCTTCGGCCAACCTCAGGTGAGTCCGAAACCAGGCGGGACCGGCGTCGGTACCGCCCTCGCCGTTCGGTTCGCCAAGGAGATGGGCGGAGGCGTAAAGGTGAACAGCACCGAAGGAGAGGGGAGCGAGGTTCAACTCGCCCTGCGCCCATTTGGGCGCTACGAACGTAGATAGAGGACATCGAACTGATGTCCGACTTTTGGAGAAAAAAGCAATGACGGAAAAATATCAAATCCTGGTAGTGGACGACGAGGAGTCTGTACGCGCTGGCTACGACCACGCCCTTGCGGAGTTCCCGGATGCCAAGATCCACCTCGCATCCAACCGCGACGAGGCTCTAAGAATTTTGGAAGGCTTTCGTCTCCTGGAGGGAACGCGCGCGCAGCTTGGATCCCTTATCGCGGTCGCTTTCATCGACCAACGGCTCGGTGACTTCAATCCCAAGAAGTGGCCCAACGACATCGACGGAGCCGAGGGGATCACATTGATCCCCTACATCAAACAGCGTATCTGCCCACTCACCCGCGTGATCATGGTCACCGCTTTCGCGGGCACAGAGGAAGACAAAGGCTATTACGCCGGTTTGGAGCGGGCCGACGGCTACATGGGAAAAGCAAAGAGTTTTCAAACAAATATCCACGATACCTACCGTAAAGCGGTTCGCGACTTCGAACGCGCCGTGGAAAGTTACAACCTGGAGTTAGAGGGCTGAAGGACCATGGGTCAAACACCAAAAGAGCCAGTTACCCCGAGACAGGCGTTGTTGCTGCTTGTTTGCCGCAAACTAGAAAAGGTGGGACAGCCGATTGATCTATCCACGATCCACAACTGCCTCAATCTGATCGTTTATCATGCGAGACGACACCATTCCGAATTACTTAGTTCACTCGAAATTCCGAAACCCAGGCCTTTTCCCGGGTTAAAGAACGAGCTATCGAAACAGGCATGGGAAGACGTAATTGCAGAAAAATTGGCCGAACGACTTATGGACAAACCCGAATACGTCCTGACCCCCTTGGGTCGTGATGTCGCCGACCGTGTGGCGCACGGAAATGTCAGTGACCCCAAGTGGTTCGAGCCTTCCGTCGCCTCTTTGGCAATAACCGAACCACTTCACCATTTAATAGTGACACTGGCCAATAACTATTCCGAAACCAGCCCTTACGAGCTACGAGCCAAGGTCGAGCGGGAAATCCTTGCCGCATGACCCCCTCCCCCTGGCGCCTCACCCTCCCCCAACTCCTCGCCTTCGCCGCCGTGGGCCTGCCCATGGCGGTGGCGAGCCTCCCCTTCACCCTCTTTCTCCCCAACTACTACACCGCCCAGATGGGGTTGGGGCTCTCCCTGGTGGGCGGGCTGCTACTGGCCGGGCGGGTGCTGGACGTGGTCACCGACCCCCTGATGGGGATGCTCTCCGATCGGGTAGCACTGCTCGGCACCCACCGCAAGTCGTGGTTCTATCTGGCGATGCCGGTGACCGCCTTTTCGCTGTGGCAGGTGTTCCAGCCGCCGGCGGGGGTGGGGCCGCTCTATCTGCTCGGCTGGTCGGTCCTGTTCTATCTGGGCTGGACCATGATGCAGATCCCCTATCAGTCGTGGGGGGCGGAGCTCTCCCCCGACTACCACGAGCGCTCCCGCATCCGTGGGGCGATGGAGGTGTTCACCGTGGGCGGTACGGTGCTCGCCGCCGGGATGCCGCTGCTCGCCCCCGGCGACACCGGCCGGGCGCTGGCGCTGCTGGCCCTGGTGCTGGTGATCGCCTTTCCCGTGCTCTCCACGGCGGCGGTGGCGCTGGTGCCGGAGCCGCGGCTGATCAAGCGCCACGCCGACCTCTCCATGCGCAAGACCTTCCTCCTCTGTCTGCGCAACCGCCCCTTCCGCCGGCTGCTCGCCGCCTACTTCATCAACGGCACCGGCGACGCCCTCTCGGCGGTCACCGTGGTCTTCTTCATCGAGAACGTGCTGAAGTTGAAGGGCGACGTGGGGATCTTCCTCTCGGCGCTCTTTCTCGCCGCAGGGTTGGCCGCCTTCGCCTGGGTGCGCATCAGCTACCGCTTCGGCAAGCACCGCACCTGGGCCTGGTCGCTCGCCTGGGGGAGCCTCTGCTTCGCCGGCATCCCCTTCCTCGGCGAGGGAGACTTCTGGCCCTACCTGCTGCTCTGCATCGGCGGCGGCATCGGCTTTTCGGCGGACGCCATCTTCCCCAACGCCATGCTCGCCGACGTGGTGGACTACGACACCGCCCGCACCGGCAACCAGAAGACCGCGGTCTACTTCTCCATCTGGGGAGTGGCCACCAAGCTGGCACTGGCCGCGCCGGTGGGCTTCGCCCTGCCGCTGCTGGACCTGGCGGGGTTCCAACCCGGCGGCGAGAGCAGCGAACAGGGGCTGCTCGCCGTCAGCCTGCTCTACGGCGCCGGCCCGATCCTCTTCAAGCTTGCGGCTATGGGACTGATCTGGAACTTCGACATCGACCATGCCCGGCAACTGGCATTACGTCGGCGTATCCGCACCGCAGACGTGATCGACCCACCCGTTCACTGAAAGACACATCGGATGCGATAGAACCAGGGAATGCCCCCTTAACGCTCATTTCCCACCGCATCAAGGTAGGTCACATCCGGGTGGGATTTCGCGCTCGGGAAGATGTGAAACCTTCCCTCACGCCGCTTTCGTTCCCGTTGCCTCAGTAACAACAACCTACGGGATGGTCTCCAGTTGGGGAAGGGTGCCATCATCTCGGCCGATATCCAACGGGAGTTCGAGGGCGGCGGTGGCGCATTGGAGGGTGAGGAGGTAACCGGGTGGGAGGGGGCCTTCCAAATCCTGCTCCTCCAGGGCGTCGTGGAGCATGGTAAGAACGGCAGCGACCCGGCCCATGGTCTCCACCGGGTCGTCCGGGTCCACCAACGGGTTGATCCCGTCGATGGAGAGCCGGCTGATGGGGTGCGTGGTATGCTCCTTGGTCGGCACGGCTCCTCCTCGTCATGACAGCGATGAATTTTTCATATGTGCAAAATCTATCGCTTATTCGACCAACAAGCAACCCATAAACGAAAAATATTTTTCAGATATGACTGAAGAAGAGTGGAAGAAAGAGGCCGTCCAGCTCATCAAGGCGGAACTGGCGCGCTCGGGCGTGGATTACAAGGAGCTGGTCAGGCGGCTGGCGGAGATCGGCGTGACGGAGACCTATCAGTCAGTCGCCAACAAGATCAACCGGGGCGCCTTTCCGTTCTTCTTTTTCCTTCAGTGCATGAAGGCGCTGGGGGTCGATACGGTGCGGCTCGGGCGTTGAGTCCGTGCTTCGGCCTTATCTCCACCGGGAGCCTCCACCCCACGAGCGAGTTCGTGGGGTGTCCTCTGATTGGAAATGGGTACCGGGCGGAGCGGGTGTGCTCAGGCGCAATTTACGCGCCTATCGGGAGGGAGGCCCTTGTAGCGGAGAGCGGTCGATCCACCGGCGCGGGAACCAGGGGGCTCTGGTTACGACGCTCTGCGTCGTAATCCATCGCCTTGGACGCTCTGCGTCCTGCTCGGCAGCGGACAACCTGCGGGTCAATGCCTTCGTTCGGCAAGACGCGGAGCGTCGAAGAGGGCGTTACCACGCGGAGCGTGGTAACGAGACCACGCGGAACGTGGTAACGAGAGTTTGGGGGAGCACTCAAGGGGCGGGGAAGCGTTCGATCTCCTTCAGTAGGGCGGTGACCAGTTCGTCCTCGCGGTCGCTGCCCCCTTCGCCCTTGAGCACCACCTCCAGTTCGGCGCACACCTCCTCGATCGCCGGGGCGCCGCTGTTGGCGGCGGCACCGCGCAACTTGTGCACGGCGCGGGCGAGCCCTTCGCGGTCGCCGGCGACCCGCGCGGTGAGGACCCGCTCGCGCCCCTCGGGAAGGCCGTCGCGGAACATCCCCAGCAGCCGCTCGGCCAACTGCGAGTTGCCGCCGGTGATCTCCAGGGCACGCTTCCGGTCGTAGGGGGGCAGCCCTCCCGGCTTGTCGCTCCGGCGCCCCGCCGGTGGGGCGGCGGCCGGGGCCGGCGCCCCTTCCGGCATCGCCACCCACTGGGCGAGCACCGCCCACAGCTCCGCCTCGCGCAGCGGCTTGGAGAGGAAGTCCTCCATGCCGGCGGCGAGGAACTGTTCGCGCTCGTGGGGCATGGCGTGGGCGGTGAGCGCGATCACCGGGGTGGGGCTGCCGGCGGTCTGCCGCTTGCGGATCTCTTCGGTCGCCTCCAGGCCGCTCATGCCGGGCATCTGGATGTCCATCAGCACGGCGTCGAAGCGCGGCTGCTCGACCACCGCGCGCACCGCCGCCTCGCCGCTCTCGGCCTCCACCACCGCCACCCCGCGACGGCGCAACAGGGTGCCGGCAAGCAGCCGGTTGACGTCGTTGTCGTCCACCACCAGGATGCGCAGCCCGCGCATCGATCCGTCCTCCGCCGGCTCGGCGGCGGCGAGCTCCGCTGGCGCGCCCCACAGGGCGCGCAGCTCGCGGCGCAGTTCGGCGAAGCGGGTCGGCTTGGGCAGGGCGAAACGGGCGCCGTCGGCGGCCATCCGCTCGAGCACGGCACGATCGAAGGTGGCGGCCAGCAGCCCCACCGGCGGGCTCCCGCCGAGGCGCTCCAGCAGCGCGCCGGCGACCGCCTCCTCCTCGCCCTCGGGAAGGCCGCGCAGCAGCAGCTCGGTGCCCGCCGCCGCGTCCGCCCACTGCGCGGCGTCGGCGCACCCCTCGGCGGCCACCCCCCAGCGGCGCAGGGCCGCCACCGTCCCTTCGCGCAGGACCGCCCGCTCCTCCCACACCACCACCCGGCGGTGGGCGAGCAGCGGGTCGGGGCGGGGCGGGATGGGGTCGCGGCGGCAGCCGACGGTGAAACGGAAGGTGGCGCCACGTCCCGGCTCGCTCTCCACTTCGATGGTGCCGCCCATCCCCTCTACCAGGCCGCGGCAGATCGCCAGTCCCAGGCCGGTGCCGCCGTACTGGCGGGTGACCGAGGCGTCGGCCTGGGAGAAGGGCCGGAACAGCCGACCCCGCACCGCCTCGGGGATGCCGACGCCACTGTCTTCCACCGCCAGCCGCAGACGGACGGAGCGCCCCTCGTATTCCGCCGGGGCGGCGCGCAGCCAGACCCCGCCCCGCTCGGTGAACTTCACCGCGTTGCCCACCAGGTTGATCAGCACCTGGCGGATGCGCAGCGGGTCGCCGAGCAGCCGCTCCGGCACCGCGGGATCGACCACCGCACCCAGCTCCAGCCCCTTTTCCACGGCGGCGGGGGCAAGCAGCGCCATCACCTCGTCGACCACCTCCTGAAGGTCGAAGGGGACCTCGTCGATGGCCATCTGCCCCGCCTCCAGCTTGGAGAAGTCGAGGATGTCGTTGATGATCGCCAGCAGGTTGGCCGAGGAGCGGCTGATGGTTTCCACGTAGTCGCGCTGCTGGTCGTTGAGGCCGCTCTTCAGGAGCAGTTCGGTGAACCCCATCACGCCGTTCATCGGGGTGCGGATCTCGTGGCTCATGGCGGCGAGGAATTCGCTCTTGGAGCGGCTGGAGAGCTCGGCGGCGGCCCGTTCGCGCTCCGCCGCCTCGCGCGCCTTGAGGTCGGTGACGTCGGCCAGCACGCCGTCGTAGTGGCGGATCTCGCCCTCCTCGTCGCGCACCGCGCGGGCGGAGAAGAGCACCCAGCGGGTGGTGCCGTCGGGACGGCGCAGCTCGCCGGCCTCGCCGCCCACCCGCACCCCGCGGCGCAACCGGCGCATCAGCTCCTCGCGCCGCTCCGGCTCGAACAGCCGCTCCGGCAGCGGCCCCAACTCGCCGATCAGCCGCACCGGGGAGGAGTAACCGAGGATTTCCGCCAGCGCCCGGTTGGCGCTCACCACCTGCCCGTCGGGGGCGAGCTGGAAGATCCCCTCGGCGGCGGCGTCGAATAGCGCGCGGTACTTCTCCTCGGCCTCGCGCAGCCGGCGGCGGGTGCGCGCCGAGCGGAGCTGGAAGGCGAGCCGGGTGAGCAGCTCGCCGCGGGCGATCGGCTTGGCCAGGTAGTCGTTGCCGCCCGCCGCGAATCCCTCCATCAGGTCGTCCACCTGGTCGCGCGCCGAGAGGAAGAGGATCGGCAGGTCGTCGGCGACGTGGTGCTGGCGCACCCGGCGGGCGGTCTCGTAGCCGCTCATCCGCGGCATCATCACGTCGAGCAGCAGCAGGTCGGGGCGCTCGTCGGCGAGCCGGTCGAGGCAGGCCTGGCCGGAGGCGGCGCCCGTCACCTCCATCCCGGCCAGTTGCAGGTGGTTGTGCACCACCCGCAGGTTGACCGGGTCGTCGTCCACCACCAGCACCCGCGCCCCGCGCAGGTCGCGGGCCGCCGCCAGGGTCTCGGCGGAGGGGGGCGCCGCGGCCACCTCCTCCGGCAACGGCGGCGGCTCGTTCCCGCCGTTCGGCGGCGCCGTCGCCTCCGGGGCCAGCGCAGGGACGCCCGCCGCCCCGGCCAGCGGCAGGGTGACGGTGAAGGTGCTCCCCTCCCCCGGGGTGGACTCCACCTCGATGGTGCCGCCGTGCAGCTCCACCAGCCGGCGGGTGATCGCCAGTCCCAGACCGCTGCCGCCGAAACGCCGCTCGATGGAGCCGTCGGCCTGTTCGAAGGTGTGGAAGATCGCCCCCAGCCGCTCCCGCGGGATGCCGATGCCGGTGTCGCTCACCGCGATCGCCACGCCGCCCTGGCATCGCCAGGCGGTGAGCCGGACATGCCCCCGCTCGGTGAACTTGACCGCGTTGCCCACCAGGTTGTGGAGGATCTGCAGCAGGCGGTTCTCGTCGGCGGCGATCAGCGGCAACCCCTCCTCCACCCGGTTCTCCAGCGCCACCCCCTTGCCCGCGAGCAGCGGCCGGGTAAGCCCCGCCACCAGCTCCACCGCGGCGTGGGGCTCCACCGGCCGGATGCGCAGGGTGAGTCCGTCGTTCTTCAGTTTGGCGAAGTCGAGCAGGTCGCCAACCAGCGCCTCCAGGCGGCGGCCGCTGGTGCGGATCATCGCCAGGTCCCCGCGCTGCGCTGCGCTCAGCGGGCCGCCGGCCCCGGCGAGCAGCGATTCGGCGATGCCGATGATGCCGTTGAGCGGGGTGCGCAGCTCGTGGGAGGTGTTGGCGAGGAACTCGTCCTTCAGCCGGTCGACCCGGCGCAACCGCTCGGCCACCGAGCGCTCGCGCTCCAGCTCGCGCCGCTGACGATTCATCTCGACGGCCTGGGCGCGGGTCTTCCAGCGAACATAGCCGACCACCAGGGCGAGCGCGGCGGCGCCATAGAGCAGCCACGCCCACCAGGCGGCCCACCACGGCGGCAGGACCCGGATCGCCACCGACAGTCCCTCCTCGTTCCACACCCCGTCGTTGTTGGAGGCCTCCACCCGGAAGCGGTAGCGGCCGGGCGACAGGTTGTTGTACATGACGAAGCGGCGGCTGCCGGCGTCGATCCATTGGGGATCGATCCCCTCCATGCGATAGCGGTAGCGGTTTTTCTCCGGGTGGGTGAAGTTGAGGGCGGCGAACTCGAAGGAGATCACCTGGTCGCCGGGGCCGAGGGTGAGCGCATCGACGGTGGCGACGTCGCGGCCGAGGGCGGCCTCCCGGTTGAAGATCTTGAAACTGGTCAGCACCACCGGCGGGCGGAACGGGTTCTCCTCGATCGCCTCCGGGCGGAACCGGTTGAGGCCGGCCACCCCGCCGAAGTAGAGGGTGCCGTCGCGACCGCGGTGGGCGGCCCCGCCGATGAACTCCCGCGACTGCACCCCGTCGGCGGCGTCGAAGGCGTGCACCCGCCCGCTGGCGATCTCCAGCCGCGCCAGGCCGTTCTTGGTGCTCAGCCAAAGATGGCCGCCACCGTCGTCGACGATCCCCAGCACGGTGGCGCTGGGCAGGCCGTGGGCCTCGGTGATGTGGCTCACGCGGCCGCTCAACGGGTCGAGCCGGTTGAGTCCACCGCTGCCGGTGCCCACCCACAGGTCGCCGCTCGCGTCCTGAGCGATGGCGTAGACGTGGCCGCCGTGCAGGGCGGTGGGGTCGGCGGCGTCCGGGGGATAGTGGACGAACCCGCCGGTGGCCGGGTCGAAGCGGTCGACCCCCTCGCCGGCGGTGCCCACCCAGAGGAGCCCGTCGCGGTCCTGGTAGAGGCTCTGGACGAAGTCGCCGGCGAGGCTGACGGGATTGGCGGGATCGTGACGGAAGTGGTCGACGTGGCCGCTGGCCGGGTCGAGGCGGTCGAGTCCCCCCTTCCAGGTGCCGATCCAGATCTTGCCGTCGCGGTCCTCGAGGATCGAGAAGACGGTGTTGTCGCCGAGTCCGTCGTCGCGCCCCGGCCGGTGGAGGTAGCGGGTGACCCGACCGGTGGCGGGGTCGAGGCGATTGAGCCCGCCGGTGTAGGCGCCGGCCCACACCGTGCCGTCGCGGCCGACGGCGAGCGACAGCAGGGCGTCGCTGGAGAGGCTGCGGGGATCGGCGGGATCGTGGCGATAGTGGTCGACCTTCCCCTGCTCCAGGTCCATGCGGTCCAGTCCGCCGCCGTTGGTGGCGACCCACAGCCGCCCCTCGCGATCCTCGTGGATGCCGTAGACCACGTCGTTGCCGAGGGTGTCGTCGCTGGCCGGGTCGTGGCGGTAGCGTTCGAACTTCTCGCCGTAGCGGTCGAGCCGGTAGAGCCCCTCGAAGAAAGTGCCGACCCACAGGTTGCCCGCGGCGTCCTCGAACAGGCTCTTGATCTGGCGCCCGGTGAGGAAGTTGTCGAAGCGCCCGAGGCGGGCGTCGTAGCGGCTGAGGCCGTTGTTGGTGCCGACCCACAACCACCCGCGGCGGTCCTCCTTCACCGTCCAGACGAAGTCGTCGGCGAGGCTGTGGGGGTCGGCGGGGTCGTGGCGGTGGTGGACGAAACGGACGCCGCCGGCCCCCTCTTCCAGACGGTCGAGGCCGCCACCGAAGGTGCCCACCCACAGCCTGCCGGCGTTGTCCTGCGCCACCGACCAGACCGCGTCGCCGGCCAGCGAGTCGGGGGCGGCCGGGTCGTGGCGGTAGTGGACGAAGCCGGCCGGTCCCTCCGGGTCGAGGAGGTCGAGGCCACCGTCGGCGGTGCCGACCCACAGGCGGCCGGCGCGGTCCTCGTGGATCGCCCACACCTGGCTGCCGCCGAGGCTGGAGGGGTCGGCGGGGTCATGGCGGTAGTGGACGAAGGGGGCGCCGGGGGAGTCGAGTCGGTCGAGGCCGCCGCCGTCGGTCCCGACCCACAGGCGGCCGGTGCGGTCCTCGGCCAGGGAGACCACCACGCCGGAGGCGAGGGAGGCGGGGTCGGCGGGATCGTGGCGGTAGGTGTGGAAGCCACCGCTTGCGGCGTCGTAACGATTGAGGCCGCCACCCTGGGTACCGGCCCACAGGCGGCCGTGGCGGTCGCGGTGAAGGGCCCAGACGAAGTTGGCGGAGATCGAGTCGGGGGCGCGCTCCTGGTGGCGATGGACGGTGAAGCGGTAGCCGTCATAGCGATTGAGGCCATCGCGGGTGGCGAACCAGAGAAAGCCGCGGGCGTCCTGGGCGATGCCGAGGACGGTGCTCTGGGAGAGCCCTTCACTCAGGCCGAGACGGCCGAAGGGAAGTTCCTCGGCGGCGCCGGCCGGCCATGGCGACAACAGGGGCAACAGCAGGAACAGGCCGCGCGGGCCCACCAGCCGCGCCGCAAAGAGGCGCCGGAAAACGCCGACCGCGAAAAAAGAGAACACCCCGATTGCATCCCTGGCAGTTGGTCTTGTATCGACGCCACCGGCACCGGCCCGGCGCAGAACCCGTCAATCTAAACCATCCGCGAGGCGAGGGGAACGGCAGGGCGGGAAATCGTCCAAGGGTGCGCCACGAGCGCGGTCTGCGTATCGGAATGGAGAACCGTTTCGGTTGGCCGATGGCGCGTCCGTTCGCCGGTTCTATCACCATGAAGGGCGTGAAGCCGGGTAGGGTGTGCCGATGACAGGAGGCGCACCGGCCGGAAAATGGTGCGCCTCGAACCTCGGCACACCCTACGCGCATCCCCGCATTCCCGCGCACTTTCAAAGTACAGATCACCGGTCATCGAAGCGGGGAGCGATCCGCCGGCAACGCTCCATCCGACGACCTCGGCCCGGCCACGAATCCCTTCGTGGCGAGCCGCCCCTCCGATCAGTGCCCCATGCCCTCGTGGCCCATGTCATGGCCGTGCTCCATGCCGCCCATGGGCTTCATCTCGCCGGCCTTCACCGGGACATTGAGGGTCATCTCGCCGGCGTGTTCGAAACGCAGGGTCAGGGCGACCTCCCGCCCCTCCACCGGCGGCTCGATGAGGTCGATCAGCATCACGTGGTAGCTGCCGGGCTTGAGCTCCACCGAACCGCCGGCGGGCACCTCGACGCCGTCCACCTTGAACATCTGCATCATGCCGTCATGCTGGGCGACGTTGTGGGTCTCGGTCACCTTGGCGATGGGTGAGGAGGCGCCCACCAGGCGGTCGGCGGTGGCCCCGTGGTTCTCCAGCTTCATGTAGGCGGCCGACATCCGCGAGCTGGGCGGCACCGCGCGCACCCAGGCGTCCT
This sequence comes from Endothiovibrio diazotrophicus, assembly GCF_054657215.1. Lineage (NCBI taxonomy): Bacteria > Pseudomonadati > Pseudomonadota > Gammaproteobacteria > Chromatiales > Thioalkalispiraceae > Endothiovibrio > Endothiovibrio diazotrophicus. Next base: position 8,362 of record NZ_BAAHXB010000019.1, on the reverse strand, counting down.
CGACGGTGATCTCGCCGGCGGAGGCGGTCAGGGCGGCAACGAGCAGCGGGAGCGGCACCAGCAGGCGGGCGGCGGAAAGCAGGCTCTTCATCATCGTTTTGTTCTCCGTTGGGCGAGACAAGTGAGTTTGTGGTCATCCATCCCTTCCGCGTCCCTCACCACCGGTAGCTGACCTTCGCCCAGACGTTGCGGCCGGGTTCGTTGATCTGCACCGTCGTGGGGTCGAAGGCGTTGGCGCGGTTGAGGTGGGTAGCGTAGGTCTCGTCGAACAGGTTGTCGACTCCGAACTCGACGGCGGCGGCCTTGGTGATGCGGTAGCGCCCATGCAGGTCGAGCACCGCCCAGCCGTCGGTGGGACCGACGTCGAGGCCGCTGCCGGTGGCCATGTTGTCGTCGACGTGGCTCTGCTGGTCGGCGGCGCGCAGCGCCACACCGGCGCTCCACGGCCCCCCTACGTAGTCCAGCGCGGCGCGCAGCTCCAGCGGCGGGATCTGCGCCAGGTCACGGTTGTCGCTCTCGTTTTCGCCGCGCACGTAGGCGAGGTTGCCCGACAGGCTCCAGTGGTCGTCGATGCGCAGCCGGCCGTCCATCTCAAAGCCATACAGGCGCGCTTCCACGTTGCGGTAGATGGTGGCGTTGTCGGCGAGCAGGATACCGCTCTGGCCGTGGGCGCGGTCGCGCAGGATGTAGTCGTCGACCCAATCGGTGTAGACCACGCCTCCGAGACTCCAGCGCCCCTCGCCGACGGAGACGCCGAGGTCGAGCTGGTGGTGGCGCTCCGGGTCGAGGTTGGGATTGCCGACCCAGCGCAGGGCGGTGGTGGCGCTGTTGGCGGCGAGGTAGCGCTCGGTGACGTCCGCGGTGCGCACCGAGCGGCTGAAGCCGACGAACCAGGTGCCATTGGTAAAGTCGCGCTCGTAGCGCAGCAGGCCGCCCCAGTTGTTCTCGTCGTGGTCGGTGTTGCCGTCGGCGGTGGCATAGTAGCTCCGGTAGAGGGCGTTGGCGCTCATCCGGGTCATCCCCATAGCGGGCATCTCGTTGGCCCGCGAGGCGGAGGCGTCGACCCGGTCGTAGCGCAACCCCGCCTTCAGCGCGGCAGCCTCATCGATGCGCCACTCGCCCTCGCCGAACAGCCCCAGCTGATCGATCTCGCTACCGGGCCACATCACCGAATCGACCACCGTGGGCGCGGCGAGCGCGCCGCTCATGGTGCGGTTGGAGCGGCGGGTGGCGTCGCGCTCGCTGTCCATGCGATCGATGCCGAGCAGCCAGTCGGCACCGGCGAAGGTGGCCTCCAGGTTGAGCCGCGCGCCGCGGGTGATCGAGTCGGACTCCACCACCATCAGCATCGGCGCCCCCATCATGGTCGGCGCCGTGCGCAACGAATAGTTGTCCATGACGTGGTCGACGCGGGTGCGGTAGAGCTCGGCGGAGACACCGCGGAAAACGCCCCCCTGGAGGTCGCGCCGGCCCTTCAGGCGCACCGTGCGGTTGTCGTCCACCGGGGCGTCCATACTGCCGGCGTAGAGCACGTCATCGGCGCTGGTGTCCTCCAGGCTCAGCTCCAGCCGGGTGGCGGCGTCGGGGGTCCAGCCGGCGACCAGCGTGCCACCCCGCTCGTCGTAGCCGCTGCGCACCTCGTTGCCGTCGCCGTCCTCGTAGTTGTCGGAGGTGGCCTTGCTCGCCTGGAAGCGCAGGTAGCCCTGCTCGCCGCCCACCGCCAGGTCGCCGAACAGCGAGCCGCGGCCGCCATTGGCGGCGTAGCTGGCCGCCGCCTTGCCCTGGACGCTGTCGTCGGCGGTGAAGGTGGGCACGCCGCGCTCGAACAGCACGGTGCCGCCGGGTCCGCCGCCGCCGTATTGCAGGGTCTGCACTCCCTTCAGCACGGTGACCCGGTCGTAGGCCTCGATGTTGGCGAAGGAGGCGGGGGGATCCATGCGGTTGGGGCAGCCGCCGAAGACGTAGGCGCCGTCGATCAGGATGTTGAGGCGGTTCTGCTGCTGGCCGCGAATCACCGGATCGAGCCCCTTGCCGCCGAGGCGCATCAGCGAGACGCCGGGCACCTCGCGGAGCAGCTCACCGCCGTCGGCGGCCACCCCGCGCCCCTCGGCGGGGATCACCCGGTTGCCGCCGAGCAGCGGCAGCGGCGCCGCCTCCACGGTGATGGTCGCCGTCTCCTCGGCCACCGCCTGGGCCACCAGGGTCATCGAAAACAGGCCGGCGAGACCGACCACCCAACCACGTTGCTGCTGCATTCCCGACTCCTCAGAATCACTCACCGAAAACCGGGCAGCGGAGGCAATTCGCGAGCCAGAAAAAACAATTAATAAAAACAATAAAATACAGTCACTACTGGAGAGCCGATACGGCAAATCACCGATCCACCGAGCCATATGACACACTTCGCAGGGCTCCCCGCGGGCGCCGTGACCTCTCCGCAGGCACCGTCGCCGGGAATGGGTCAGCGCGAAGCGATATATGCGGAACGAGCGAGGAATCAGGCTAGAATGAAACGGATTTCACCCGCCTTTCAGCCACCGGAGTCCTCGATGGAAACCGAAATTCTCTTCCTGGTGAACGAATCTCCCGAAGGGGGGTTCGAAGCCCATGCCGCCGGCCAAAGCATCTACACCGAAGCGGACACGCTGGAAGAGCTAAGGGAGATGGTCAAGGATGCGGTCGCCTGCCACTTCGACGAATCCCAGCGGCCGAAACTGATTCGCCTGCACTTCGTGCGAGAGGAGATTCTTGCCGCATGAGGCTGCCGCGAGACTGGACCGGACGCGATCTGATCCGGCGCCTTGCGCCGCTCGGCTATGCTCCCACCCGACAGACCGGCAGCCACGTTCGCCTCACCCGCGAGACGGACAATGGCCAACATCACCTCACCATTCCACTCCACAACCCGCTCAGAATGGGCACCCTCAACCACATCCTGGGAGATGCTGCCCAGCACCTTTCGATCACGAAAGAAGAGCTGCTGGAACGTTTGACGGACGGCTGACCTTTCGGCTGGCACCGTCGTCGGCAGTGAACCTCAGCATCACGGCGGGCGCGGCCCGCCCTATGCCCGAAATCAGCGTCGGTAGAAAACCCCGACATCACCGCGGACACAGTCCACCCCAAAAAACCAATGCATTATTTTTCGCTAGAAAAATAATGTCAGTGCTGGCCGCTGAGGTGGAAGAAGAGGTCGCTCAGCTTCTGCAGCTGCTTGTCGTTGGGGTCGATCTCGCGGGCGCGGTCGAGGCACTCGCGCACCTTATAAAGGTAGCGGTTGTCGGGCCCGCTCTTCTGCATCGACATCAGCATCACCTGGGCGGCGTTGAGGTTGGCGGTCTTGTTCTTCGGCATGCCCTTGACCGCGTCGAGGAAGAAGCGGGTGGCGTCCTCCAGCTTGCCCTCCTTGACCAGTTGCACCCCCTGGTTGTTGAGCTTCACCAGCTCGCCCTTCACCGCGGTGATCAGGTCCTTGCCGTCGGCCCCCAGGCCCGCCTCCTCGAAGGCGTGCTGGGCCGCCGCCATCGCCCGCGGGTCCTCGGAGTAGTTGAGGACGATGTCGCGCATCAGGGCGCTGCCCTTGTCGCTGTCGCCGATCAGGAAGGCGGCCTTGGCGGCGTCCACCGAGACCTGATAGGGGAGGTCCTCGGTCACCGTCTCGTGGATCTCCATCGCCCGGCCGTAGGCGTCGTTGGCCTCCTTCTCCCGCTCCAGGCGGCGCATCACGTCGCCCTCGGCGAGCGCGATCTGGAGATTCGCCGCGCGGTCGTTCTGAAACTCCTGCTTGGCGTTGTTGAGCACCTTCATCGCCTCGCCGCTGGACTTGTTGATGGTCAGCACCTTGGCCAGGCCGGCGTAGTCCGCGGGGTCGCGGTAGATCGACTCCTTGCCGAGGAAGACGGTCTTGCGGAAGGCCTTCTCGGCGGCCTGGAAGTCCTCGTTCTTCATCGCCACCTGGGCCAGCGCCTTCTGCCGCTGGATCGCCTTCGGCGAGAGTTCGATCGCCGCCTCCAGGGTGGCCTGTGCCTCGCGGGTGGCGCCCACCTCCTCCTGGGTCTTGGCCAGCCAGTCGTAGGCCTGCACGTAGTCGCGCTTCTTCTTGCTCAGGTCGGAGAGGACGTCGCGCGCCTCCAGGTACTTGGTGGCGAGGAACTTGGCCCGCCCCAGACCGAGCTCGGCCCACGGCACGCTGCGGATCGCGAGCACCCCCTCGTAGAGCTTCTCCGCCTCCGGGTAGCGCCCCACCTTGATCAGGATCTCGCCCTTCAGGCGCAGCAGCTCGCCGAGGTTGCGCGGCTTGCCGGCCATCTTCTCGTCGCACAGCTCGAGCGCCCGGCGATAGTCCTTTTTGGCCATCGCCGATTCGATCTCGTTGAGATCCATCTTCTTGTTGAACGCCTTCTCGACGCGGGAGGCGAGGACGTCCTTGGCGAACGGCTTGGTCAGGTAGTCGTCGGGGCCGTACTCCACCACCGCCATCACGGTGTCCATGGCGTTCTCGGCGGTGACCATGATGAACACCGTGGAGAAACCGACCAGCTCCTTGTGCTTGGCCTCCTCCAGCACCTGCTGGCCGTCCTTGCCTTCGCCCAGGTTGTAGTCGCAGAGCACCAGGTCGTAGGCCTTGCGGGTGATCAGGGCGAGCGCCTCCCGGCCGTTCTTGGCGGCATCCACGTCCTTCGCGCCGAGCGACAGCAGCATCCGCTTCATGGCGGAGCGCATCTCGGGGAAGTCGTCGACGACGAGGATCTTTTTCAGGCTGAGGTTGAGGCTCATTCCATCACCGGGTATTTGCGCCTTCCAGTCCGGGGACCGGCTGCTGGGGAAGTGGGGGCGGAAATTCTAAACGGTCCCCCGACGAAAATCATGACCGTTTCACCCTCCGCCTCCGTGAACACCCCCATTAGATCTTGGTCATCAATGAGTTGAAATGGATTCCACAACCGCTTTGTGAAATCCGGGCCACGCCGCTGCGCCGCCTGAGGTATGCTCCCGTGGCTATTCCGCAACACCCCGGCCGAGATCCGCCCCCATGAACCGCTCCCCCCTCACCCCGGCGGCCCGATGAACAGCAAACACCTATGGAGCGCGGTGGCCCTGCTCGCCGCCGCGACGATCGGCACCGCCGCCTGGAAGGCGTGGCCGCTGCTCCACCCGCCGGTCGCCGCGAGCGCCCCGCTGGACCCCGGTTGCAACCTCAACCACGGCCCCTGCACCTCGTCACTCCCCGGCGGCGGGCGGGTCACCTTCGCGATCGCCCCGACGCCGATCCAGCCGATGCGCCAACTCACCCTCAGCGCGGTGCTGGAGGGGCGCGCGGTGGAGGCGGTGGAGGCGGACTTCCAGGGGGTGGAGATGAACATGGGCTTCAACCGTACCGCCCTGCAGGGGACGGCAGGGCGCTTCGAGGGTGGTATCCTGCTGCCGGTCTGCGTCCTCGACGCGATGGAGTGGGAGGCCCGCCTGCTGATGCGCACCGCCGACGGGCTGATCGACGCCCCCTTCCGTTTCGTCGCCAGCCGTTAGGGAGTACGCCGTGAAATCGAAAAACCTCGCCGTCGCCGCGCTGCTCGCCCTGGCCGCCCTGCTCGCCTGGCTGCTGCTCTTCTGGCAGCCGCAGCCACCGGAGCACACCGTGCTCACCCCACCCGCGGTGGAGACGCCCCCCGGCGGCGATTTCACCGTCGGCGGTTTCGACCTCGCCACGCTGCGCGGCAAGGTGGTGCTGCTCTACTTCGGCTACATGGGCTGCCCCGACATCTGTCCCACCTCGCTCTCCGACATGGGGCGGGCGCTGAAGTCGCTCAGCCCCGAGGAGCTGGCGCAGGTGCAGGGCGTGTTCGTCAGCGTCGATCCGGCGCGGGACCAGCCACCGGCACTGGAGAAGTACGCCGCCTACTTCCACCCCGCCATCCTCGGCCGCACCGGCAGCAAGGAGGAGGTGGACCGGGCGGTGGGGCGCTACGGCGCGGCCTACCGGGTGGTCGACCACCACTCGGCCGGCGGCTATCAAGTGGACCACACCGCCAACATCTACGTCATCACCGCCGACGGCCGCTGGGTGGAGACCCTCCCCTACGGCACTCCCCCCGAAAAGATCGCCGCCGCCGCCCGCGCCGCGCTGAACCCCTGAAAAAAGAAGAGGGTCCGCAAATGAACGCGATGTCCGAGGACCACGCCCGCCAGTTCGGTGACCGGACGGTGGAGCCCGCCGAGCGGGAGGCGCTGGTGCGGCGGGTGTTCCGTGCGGTGGCGCCGCGCTACGACCTGATGAACGACCTGATGAGCTTCGGCATCCACCGCCTGTGGAAACGGCGGCTGGTGCGCGAGGCGGCCGCCGCCACCGGCCAGACCCTGGTCGACCTGGCCGGCGGCACCGGCGACGTGGCCCGCGCCCTGGCCGGTGCCGACCGCGCGGTGCTGCTGATCGACCCCGGTCTGGAGATGATGGCGGCCGGCCGCCGCAAAGGGCTCAACCACGTCGCCCTGGTGGCGGGCGTCGGGGAGCGGATACCCCTGGCCGACGCCTCGGTGGACACCCTCACCGTCGCCTTCGGCATCCGCAACATGACCCACCTGGAGACGGCCCTGAAGGAGGCGGTGCGGGTGCTCAGGCCCGGCGGACGGCTGCTCTGCCTGGAATTCTCCCGGCCGTGGGCGCCGATCCGCCCCTTCTACCGGCTCTACTCCTACCTGGTGATCCCGCGCCTCGGCGCACTGATGGCCAACGAGCCGGGGGCGTATCGCTATCTGGTGGAGTCGATCCGCCGTTTTCCCGATCAGGAGACGCTGAAGGGGGTGATGGAAGCGGCGGGACTGCGCGAGGTGACCTACCGCAACCTCACCCTCGGCATCGCCGCGCTGCACATCGGTTTCGCCCCGGGTGGTCCCGAAGGGACGTGACATGCGGTGACGCCGAGGTTCCTCCCGGCGCTCACCGCGAAACCAAAATTTGTGAAGAAAATGCGGCCGCCACCGGCAATCGTGGGCTGCGCCGCGTTTCGCAAATAAAAAAGGGCCGCATCGCGGCCCTTTTTCGAAAAACGAAAAAGTGGAATCGCGTCAGCGATTCCACCGGGGTTACGCCCTCACGTCGATGTTCTGTCCCAGTCGCGAACTCGGATCCGGGGCCACCGGCTCGGGCTGCGAGGCGACCGCCCCTGCCTGCGGCGGTTTGGGGACCGCGTCGAGCAGTTGGGCCACGTTCGAAGCCTGGATGTCCAGGGCCATCTTCACCATCTGCGCGCCGAGCATCGAATCGCTGGCGATGCCGGAAGTGTCCATAGGTCCCTCCAATGGTCGTTGAACGTACGGATTCACGTCCTCATTGCCATTTATCGGCCAGCCCGCCGGGATCTTGAGCGATCTTTTTTCACGCCGATAAAGCCCGAAGGAGCACAGGGTGGGAACGAATTCGTCAGGCGCTTCGCCACCCGTCGTGAGCCGGCACCCGCCTGCCGCGGGCGACCTTGATCCCGTGCCCGCAAAGCGGGACGATACCGACGTGACCGTCACCCCCTCGCGCAGGCCCCTTCCGCCTCCTCGGAGATCGCTCCCCATGCCCCCCAACGATCCGCCGTTCGCGCCGTCCAGCATCGACTGGAACACCACCGTCGCCGCCATCTGGCGCCACCACCGCCAGGCGCTGCGCGCGGTGGGCGACATCGACCCGATCACCCTCGACTCGCTGGTCGGGGTCGAGCGACAAAAAGCGGCGCTGGTGCGCAACACCGAACGGTTCCTGGAGGGGTACCCCGCCAACAACGCCCTGTTGTGGGGCTCGCGGGGCACCGGCAAGTCGTCGCTGATCAAGGCGCTGCTCAACGCCTACGCCGGGCGCGGTCTGCGGCTGATCGAGGTGGACAAGAACGACCTGATCTACCTGCCGGAGATCGTCGACGAGATCCGCGACCTGTCCCAGCGCTTCGTCATCTTCTGCGACGACCTCACCTTCGAGAGCGGCGATCCGGTCTACAAATCGCTGAAGAGCGTGCTGGAGGGCTCCATCGAACGGCCGCCGCGCAACGTGCTGGTCTACGCCACCTCCAACCGCCGCCACCTGCGGCCGGAGTACATGGAGGACAACCGCGCAAGCCACATCGTCGACGGCGAGCTGCACTACGCCGACGCCATCGAGGAGTCGATCTCGCTCTCCGACCGCTTCGGCCTGTGGCTCTCCTTCCACCCCGCCGACCAGCCCGGCTACCTGGCGATGGTCGACAGCTACTTCGCCGGCTACGACGGCGACCGGGCGGAACTCCACGCCGAGGCGATCCGCTTCGCCCACGAACGCGGCGGCGCCCGCAGCGGACGCACCGCCAAGCAGTTCTTCAACCACTTCTCCAGCCGTCCCCTTTCCTAA
>NZ_BAAHXB010000018.1:0-74617 GCF_054657215.1 Endothiovibrio diazotrophicus | reverse complement strand
TCTGCGCGAACAGCCGTTGCGGTTCCTGCGCCCGGATCGTTTCGACGAATAGGGGCACCCGGTAGCTTGCTTCCAGTGACGCATTTCCGCGAAATTGGGCCTGTATACCTCTGTCACCGTCGGTTCCGGCCAGAATCGCTGTTCGGCGGTGTTGAGCGGGTTCAGGTCGCCCCCTGCGTAGCGCAGGGCCATCAGCCGCTCCGAGCCGCAAGAGATCAGGTGTAGCAAGTAGCCTGGATGGAGCATAGCGGAATCCGGGGATTCCCGAAGGCTCCCCCACGTCCCGGATTCCGCTGCGCTCCATCCAGGCTACTTGCTCTCGTGGAGATACCATTGCAGGTGACAGAGCCGGCGCGAGCGGTCGTCGATGACGCCGAGCAGTCGGGGCACGACCCACTCGCCAATTCCGATCGGCCAATGCCTGCAATGCGGCACCCAGCTCCCCGCGTTCCGGTGGTGCGGCCAATAGCGGACCGATGATCGCGAAGCTTCCGCTCCCTGTTCACGCTCCTCACCTACATCCATGTAGGCGAAGCGCAACCGCGCCCAGCCATCCGAATCTTGTTTCCGATGCATCATGGACTCCTCTTTCCAAGGGGAAAACGGAGCCTAATCGGCCGTCTGGAGGGCGACTATCCCATCTTCTGCAGGGAGACCACCTCCCTCAGCGACCCCGCACAGGGAGCGTTGGTTGTCAGCGGCAACCGATGGATCGGCAGGGCCATGACCCGCCCTTCGAGGTCCTCGCCGGGCAGCCGATCCAGGAGCGCACCGGGCAACGCCTCGACCTCCGGCGGGGGCAGCAGCAACCGCGACAACCGTCGCCAAGCGGTGCTGGCGACAAAGACCTCCCGCCACCAGCGGCGCCAGCGGTAGAACGTCTTGGGGGAGTGGAACCGTCTCCCTACTCTTTTGGCGAAGATTCAGGAGACACCCCCCTCCAGCGGTGATCAAGCGGCTTGAGGGGGTTTTCCGCCGTCCTTCCCGATTGTTCCGGCCTCGATCGAATGGCCTGCCGAATTTGGCCTGCCGAATTCACTCGAACGGGCGGGCCACCGCCTCCGGCGGTTGACCCCACAGGCCCTGCCGCTCCGGCGAAAATCGAAGTGGACGAGTTCCCTTCAGCCAACAACAAACGGAAGGAGGGGCGTGAAGGCGCCTACGCCCCCTGGATCGGTATCTCCTCGACCTGGCCGTCCTCCAGGTGGAGGTGGCGGTCGGCGGTGTCGAAGTACTTGTCGTCGTGGGTGATCGCCAGCACGGTGATCCCCGACTCCTTCAGCCGCGGCAGGATCACCCGGTAGAACTTCTCGCGGAAGTGGGGGTCCTGGTCGGCGGCCCACTCGTCGAACATGCAGATCGGGCGCTTCTCCAGCACCGAGGCGATCAGCGCCAGCCGCTTGCGCTGGCCGCCGGAGAGCTTGATGTTGTTGAAGCGGCGCCCCTCCAGGCGCGCCTTGTGGCGCATCTCCAGCAGCTCGAACAGCCCGTCGGCCATCACCGTGTCCACCTCGCGGATGCCGTACAGCTCGGCGAACAGGTGGTTGTCCGAAAAGATCACCGAGAAGAGGTTGCGATAGGCGGCGATGTTGCTGCGGTTGATCGCGGTGCGATCGACCAGCAGTGCCCCCTGGCTCGCCGGGTAGAGCCCGATCAGCAGGCGCAGGAAGGTGGTCTTGCCGGAGCCGTTGCCGCCGGTGATGAAGATGGTCTCGCCGCGGTTGACCTTCAGGTCCACCGGGCCGACGGTGAAGCCGGCCTCGCCGTTGGGCGACTTGTGGTGGAAGCAGAGGCCGCGCAGGGTGAGCTGCCGGAAGTCGCCGAAGTCGATGTCGACTTCGTCCTCGCCGCCGGAGATCCCGGTCAGCCGCTCCTCCAACCCGAGGATGCTCTCGGCGGCGGCGTTGGCGTTGGCGAAGGTGGGCAGGTAGCCGACCACGTTGGAGACCGGGCCGATCATGAACAGGCTGGCGGTGGTGGTCATGATCACCACCTCGACGTACGCCTCGCTGATGCTGGGGACGATGAACACCATCAGGCCGGTGAGCAGGAAGAAGGTCACCTGGGACATCACGAAGTCGTGGGAGTTGGCGGTCTGGGTCTCGGTCTTGAGGGCGGCGACGTCGCCCGAGACCCGTTTCACCCTACTGGAGATCTCCTCCCCGCGCAGGGTGTTCATCTTCACCTCCTTGAAGCCGTCGAGCATGTCGGTGATGCCCTCGACCAGGTCGTTCTCCCGGTGGTAGGTCTCCTGTAGCTGCCTCCTCACCTCCTTCGAGCGGGAGAGGTGCCAGGCGGCGCCGATGGCGGTGAAGACGGCGGAGAGGACGAAGGCGGTCATCGACAGGATCGCCATGTAGAGCATGGTGAAGAAGACCAGGATCGCCGATTGGGTGGCGATGGCCATGGTCGGCGCGGCTTGGGAGATGACCTGGGTCTCACGGCTCAAGCAGGCGTAGATCTCGGAGCGGCCGATCTCCTCGATCTCGAGGAATTCGGTCTGCCGCGCCCGTTCGATCAGCCGCACCCGCAGGCGGTCGATGAGCTGCTCCACCTGCCGGCAGACGTCGACCATCATGTGCTTCTGGGTGATCACGAAGATCACGATCGCCAGGATGAACAGGATCATGTTGCGCAGGTTCGCCTCCTGGTCGGTGACGTTGCGCGCCGAGATGTTGATGATCGCCAGTACCGCGGCGTTGGCCAAGCCGGAGATGGCGGCGAACATCAACAGGCGGAGGCGGAAGATCTTCGAGTCGCGTTTGAGTAGGTCGTAGAGTTTCATTCGTTTGGATCGGCAGGTTTCTTGTCGGGGCAGGGTATACCACGTTCAAATGACGGGCGAAGGAACGTCCGCTTGTGTGGGGCTCGTCAGTCGCCGAGCAGCAGGTCGTCGAGCTGCTCTTCGCTGAGTCCCCGGTAGGTGAATCCGCTGGCCGGCGCTCGGCCGGACCCGGTGCTCCGGCACTGCTCCAGCAGCTCCTCCAGCGCCTCCAGATAGCCTCGCAGGAGGCTGCGCGCCCGCTCCTCGGAGAAGCGGGCGGTGTCGTAGTCGAGCGCCACCTCCAGCCGTCCGTCGACCACCATCGCCAGCAGGTCGAGGGCGTGGGGGCGCGGCGTATCGGGGCTCAACGGCGTGCCGGGGGCGTCCCAGTCGACGCTGAAGCGGCCGTTGGCGGGGTGCTCGCCGCCGCCCATGCGGCCCAGGTAGTTGAAGCCCACCTGGCCCTCCAGGCCCGGGTGCCGCGGGCCGGCCGGCTCGCGGGTCATCAGTCCGTAGGTGCGGCCGCGGTCGGGCACCCGGGCGAGCGCCTCCCGCACCCGCTGGACCGCCGCGCCGAGTTCCTCCCCGGCGACGCTCTCCAGCGGGAACGGATAGAAATTGGTGAACCAGCCGACGGTCCGCGAGACGTCCGGGGTGGTGCCGCGGCGGGCGTCCGGCAGCGGCACCTCGCGGCCGTGGCCCTCCAGGGTGACCAGGGTGCGGCGGCGTCCCAGGGTGCGCTCCAGGGCGAGGCCGAGGGCGGCGAGCAGCAGCTCCTCGGTGGTCGCGCCGTAGGCCCGGGTGGCGGGGCCGAGCAGCTCCACGGTGAGCGTCTCGGCGAGGTGGGCGGTCAACTGCTCCATGCGCCCGGCGCAGAGCGGCGGCTGCCCGCCGTCGCTGGTCAGCGGCTCCGCCGGCTCCACCCCGCGCCAGTAGTGCAGGCGCGGCGCCCAGTCGATCTCCGCGGCGAGCGCGGCGAGGCTGCCTGCGTGGTCGCGGTAGGCGTGGGTCTTGGCCGGCAGCTCGATCGGCGAACCCTCCAGGGACTGCTCGTAGGCGGTGACGAAGTCCTCCACCAGGATCCCCCAGGAGACCGCGTCGACCACCAGGTGGTGGGCCACCAGCAGCAGCTGGCGCGGGTCGTTGCCGCCGGCCAGCAGGGCGCCGATCAGCGGCCCGTTGGCCAAATCGAAGCCTGCGTGAAGCTGCTGGGCGGCCTGCTCCAGGGTATCGCCGGTGGCGTCCGCGGAGGGGGCCCAGCGCCGCAGCTGCGGTCCCGCTGCGTCCGCCGCGGCCACCACCGGTGTCGGGGGCTCGCCTGCGAAGCGGGTGCGCAGGGCGTCATGGTGGCGCCACAGGGCGTGCAGCGCGGCCTCGGCGGCCTGCGCGTCGATCCCCGCGTGGGCGCGCAGCAGCACCGCCTGGTTGAAGTGGTGGGGCTGGGCGGTGACCCGCTCGAAGAACCAGCGCTGGATCGGTGACAGCACCCCCGCGCCGACCACCGCCTCCTGCGGGGCGCGGTCGCGCAGCGGGCGCACCGCGGCGGCCAGCTGTGCCGGGGTGGGATTCTGGAAGATGTCCTGGATCTCCGCCTGGTAGCCCTCGCGGTGGAGCCGCGAGACGATCTGGATGGCGCGGATCGAGTCGCCGCCGAGGGCGAAGAAGTCGTCCTCCGCGCCCAGCCCGGCACGCTCCAGCACCTGCTCCCAGATCGCCACGATCCGCCCCTCCAGGCCGCCCGGCCGCGGGCTCGGCTGCGGCGCCGGCGCGGCGCTCGCGGTTGCCGCCGGTGCGGCGGGGGCGGGCAGGGCGTCGCGGTCCACCTTGCCGTTGACGGTCAGCGGGATCCGCTCCACCGCGGTCAGGTAGGCGGGCAGGGCGTGGCTCGGCAGCCGCCGGGCGAGGTCGCGGCGCACGGTGAGCGGGGTCGGCCCGTCGGCCCGCGGCACCCCTTCGCGGGGGAACAGCTCGCGGTAGAAGGGGGTGGTGCGGAAGCCGTCGCCGAAGTGGGCGCTACGCCGCTGGAAGCGGCGCGGCTCGCGCCCCGGCCGCTCGACGATGCCGTGGACGGTGAAGTCGGGGTTGAGGCCGTTGCCGCACAGGGTGCGCTCGACGGTGAAGCGCAGGCGGTCCCCGGCGATCACCTCGGCCCCCTCCTCGAACAGCGGCAGGTAGACCGGCAGCCAGCTGCCGGGGGAGTCGAGGATATCGACGTGATGATCGCCATCGACGTGCAGGTCGAGCCACACCAGCAGGCCGCTCAGTGCCGCGGGGCGGGTGACGGTCAGCTCCACCTCGTGGCTCGCCTCCAGCGGCGTGTCGCGGGTGTAGTCCAGGTCCTCGAACGGCCCGGCGTCGCTGATGATCGCCTCGCGGGGCAGGTTCTTGACGCAGACGCGCAGGTCGAAGGGGTGGCCTACCTGGTCGAAGATGCGCTCCACGTAGTGGGCGGCGATCTCCGGGAAGCCGGCGGTGAGGGCGTGGGTCGGCAGGGAGACCGCGGCGACCCGGGTGAGGCTGCGCTGGGGCAGCATGTTGGCCGGCTCCTTGAGCAGCCGGCGCACCCCGTTGATGATCCGCGCCGAGCCCTCGGAGCCGCCGATGGCGCCGACGATCTCGGAGATGCAGTAATCGACCGGCTCGGGCAGCTCCACCTCCAGGGCGTTGCCGTGGATCACCTCGATGCGGTCACCGAGACCCAGCTCCTCCACCGTCTGCCGCGCCCGCCGGGCGGTCTCCTCCAGCAGGTCCACGGCGTAGACCTTGCGCGCGCCGGCCTCGATCGCCAGGCGGGCGAGGATGGCGAACGGGCCGGTGCCGATATCGACCACCGTCCTGCCCGGCAGGTGGCGGGCGAAGGCGTCGCGGTAGCGGGCGTTGCGCGCCTCGTCGCCGGCCATGCTCGAATAGGTGACGTGGTCGTAGACGAAGAACTCGGCGATCGACGGCCACAGCTCGAGCCGCGGCGTTGACCGGAAGTAGGCGGCGAGGGCGAGGCTGCCGTCGCCGCGCCGGTGGGGCATCACGTGGGCGTCGTCGATCCCCTCCAGGCCGCGCAGCGCCTCCTCCACCTCCATCGGCTCGATACGGTGGCCGGCGATCTTCAACTGGTCGTCGTCGCGGCCGAGGAAATCGACGCTGCCGTCCTCCAGCCAGCGCCCGAGGTCGCCCGTGCGGTAGAGCCGCTCGCCGCTCTCCGGATGGTGGATGAAGCGCTCGGCGGTGCGCTCCGGCTCGCCCTGGAAGCCGCGGGCGAGGCCGATGCCGCCGAGGAAGATCTCGCCGGGGACGCCGAGCGGCACCGGCTGCATGCGGCCGTCGAGGATCTGCAGCGTGGTGTTGGCCAGCGGGCGGCCGATGGGCAGCCGCTGGAGCGGGCCGGTCTCCGTCTCGGTGGTGACCTCGTGGACGGTGGCGCAGACCGACGCCTCGGTGGGGCCGTAGGCGTTGAACACCCGCCGCGTCGCGGCGTAGTGGCGCAGCTCCTCCACCGGGGCGCTCTCGCCGGCGGTGATCAGCACCCGCAGCCCCTTCAGCGCCGGACGCTGGAGGGTGCGCAGGTAGGTGGGCGGCAGGGTCACGCAGGTGGTGCCGGTCCGCTCCAACTGCTCCAGGAAGCGCGGCACCGACTCGATCGAACCGGGGGCCGGCAGCACCACCGCGCCGCCGGCGAACAGCGCCTGGAACAGGTTGGCCAGCGAGGCGTCGAAGGAGGGGGAGGCGAACTGCAGCACCCGGTCGTGCTCGTCGAGGCCGAATGTGCGGATCTGTTCCAGCGACATGTTGTTGAAGCCGCGGTGCTCGACCATCACCGCCTTCGGCTCGCCGGTGGAGCCGGAGGTGAAGATGATGTAGGCGACCTCGTCGCCGCTCACCGCCGGCCGCTCGCCGACGGCGGAGGCGCTCAGTTCGCTGAACAGGCGGGCCGGCACCGCGGTCTCGGGCAGCCGTTCGGCGTCCGCGGCCCGCTCCAGCACTACCCGTACGCACCCCGCCCGCTCGACCATCCGCGCGATGCGGGCGCCGGGGTAGTCGGGGTCGATGGGCACGTAGACCGCCCCCGCCTTGAGGATGCCGAGCAGCGCGGTGACCGCCTCGACGCTGCGCCGGGCGAGCACCGCCACCCGCTCGCCGGGGCGCACCCCGTCGGCGGCGAGGGCGGCGGCCAGCCGGTCGCTGGCGGTGTCCAGCTGGCGGTAGTCGAGGGTCTGCCCTTCGGCGATCAACGCCGGCCGCTCCGGGAAACGGGCGGCGACGGCGCGGAAACGCTCGCCGATGCTCTCTTCGCCGTCGAACGGCCGGCTCGGGCCGGCGGAAAACTCGGCGATGCGCGCCGCCTCGGCGGCCGGCAGCAGGGGCAGCGCCGCCAGCGCGCTCTGCGGGGCCCGCTCGGCCGAGCGGGCCAGCTCGCGCAGGTGCTCCGCCATCCGGTCGATCCGCACGGGGTCGAACAGGTCGGCGTTGTAGTTGAGGTCGAGCAGCCACTCGCCGCCCTTCTCCTCGAAGTGGAACACCAGGTCGTAGCGGCTGAAGTTCCAGGCGTTCTCGCGGCCGAAGGGCTCCACCGTGGTACCCGCCAGCTCGACCGCGATTTCGCCGAAGCCCTGTACCACCAGCATCACGTCGAACAGCGGCGAGCGGCTCATGTCGCGGCGGGTGTCGAGTTCGCTGACCAGGGCGTCGAAGGGGTAGTTGTGGTGGGCCAGCCCCTCCTTGACCGTGGCGTCGAAACGGCTCAGCAGCTCCTCGAAGGTAAGCTCCGGGTCGAGCCGGGTGCGCAGCGCCAGGGTGTTGATGTAGCAGCCGATCTGCGGCTCCAGCTCGGGGTGGTCGCGGCCCGCCACCGGGGTGCCGAGGATCAGGTCGCGCTGGCCGCTGTAGCGGTGCAGGAGGGTGTTGACCAGGGCGCCGAGCAGGGCGAAGCGGGTGCTCGCGCGGGCCTCGGCGAGGGCGTCGAGGCGGGCGCACAGCGCCGGCTCGAAGCGCAGCCGGCGGGTGCCGCCGTTGAAGGTCTGCACCGCCGGTCGCGGGCGGTCGGCGGGCAGCTCCAGCAGCGGCAGCTCGCCGCCGAGCTGGTGGTGCCAGTACTCGCCCTCGGCCGCCGCCGCCGGCTCCGCCCGGCGCGCCTCGCGCCAGGCGAGGATGTCGCGCTGCTGCAGGGTCAGCGGGGCCAGCGGCGGGGTGGTGCCGGCGCGCAGGGCGTCGTAGGCGGCGCCCAGCTCGCGCACCAGCACGCCGAGGGACCAGACGTCGCTGACGATGTGGTGGATGTTGAACAGCAGCACGTGGTCGGCCGCGCCGTCGGCGCGCGCGGGCAGGCGCAGCAGCTGGGCGCGCAGCAGCGGCCCGCGCTCCAGGTCGAAGTGGTGGTTGTGGTTCTCCGCGGCCAGCCGCTGCGCCTCGGCCAGGGGATCGACGGCCTCGCTGAGGTCGATCCGTTCCAGCCGCCAGTCGCTCTGCGCATCGACCACCTGACGCACCTCGCCGTCGACCTCGCGGAAACGGGTGCGCAGCGACTCGTGGCGCTGGACGATGGCGGCCAGCGCCGCGGCGAGGGCGTCGCCGTCGAGGGGGCCGGCGATGCGGAACGCCTCGGCCAGGTTGTAGGCGGTGGGGGCGATGCCCATGCGGTGCAGCCGCCACAGCCGCCGCTGGGCCGGCGAGGCGGGGTAGTCGGCGGCGTCGGGGATGCGCGGGATGGCCACCGCCGCCTGACCGCCGCCCTGGTCGATCAGGGCGGCCAGGGCGCGGATGGTGGAGTCGGCGAAGAACTCCTTGAGGCCGATGTCGACGCCCAACTGCCGGTAGATCTCGAGCACCACCCGGATCGCCTTCAGCGAGTCGCCGCCGAAGGCCTGGAAGGTGGTGGTGACGCCGACCCGGGCGATGCCGAACTGCTCGCGCCAGATCGCCGCCAGCCGCTCCTCGGTCGCCCCCGCGGGGGCGGTGTAGGTGTGCTGCCGGTAGAACAGCTCCTCCGGCGGCGGCAGGGCGCGGCGGTTGACCTTGCCGGTGATGGTGGTGGGCAGCGCCTTGAGGGCGACGAAGAGGCGCGGCAGCAGCCCCTCCGGCAGGGTCTCGCCCAGCGCGGCGAGCAGCTCCTCCACCGCCAGCGGCCGGTCGTCGCCGTCGGCGCGCACGTAGTAGGCGACCAGCACCTTGTCGCCGGGGGTGCTCTGGTGGACCACGGCGACGCCGTCGGCCACCGCCGGCAGGGCGCGCAGCGCGGTCTCCACCTCGGCTAGCTCGATGCGCACGCCGTTGATCTTCACCTGGCCGTCGCGGCGGCCGAGGCACTCCACGCTGCCGTCGGCGCGGTAGCGGCCGAGGTCGCCGGTGCGGTAGACCGGGTCGGGCTTGTCGTCGGTGGCCAGCGGGTTCTGGATGAAGGCCGCCGCGGTCAGTTCGGGGTCGTTGAGGTAGCCGAGCGAGCGGTAGGGGGTGCGGATGTGGATCTCGCCGATCTCGCCGGTGGCGCAGAGGCGGCCGTCGCTGAGGATCAGCAGCGCGGTGTTGGGCAGCGGCGTGCCGATCGGCAGCACCTGGTGGGGCTCCGCGGGCAGCTCGCCGATGCGCTGGAAGGCCTTCGCCAGGGTGGTCTCGGTGGGGCCGTAGAGGTTGACCACCTCGCACCCCTCGCCGGCGGCGGCGCGCCAGCCGGCGACGTCGGCGGCGAGCAGCGGCTCGCCGGCCACCAGCACCCGGCGCAGGCTGGGCAGTGAAGAGGCTTCGCCGGTGGCGGCGCGCCGCTCCAGCTCGCGGGTGAGCAGGCGCAGCACGGTGGGCACGCAATGGAGCAGGGTGACCGCCCCCGCGGCGATCCACTCGGCCAGCCGGTGGGGCAGGCGGCGGGTCTCGGCGTCGGGGATGCAGAGGGTGCCGCCGACGGTCAGCGGCACCAGGATGTCGCGCAGGCTGACGTCGAAGGTGAGCGGGGCGAGGGCGGCGCAGCGGGTCTCCGCGCCGAGGCCGAACTCGCCGCTCTCCCAGCGCAGGAAGTGGGCGAGGCCGCGCTGCTGGCCGAGGATCGCCTTGGGGGTGCCGGTGGAGCCGGAGGTGAACATCACGTAGGCGGGGTCGCCGGGGCCGACGGTGATGCCGGGGTTGTGCTCGGGGTGGCCGGCGGCCGTGGCGTCGAGCAGGGTGCGGCCGGCGGCGGTACTCTCCTCCAGTCGGGCGAGCAGCGCCTCGTCGCCGACCAGTTGGCGGCAGCGGCTCTTCTCCAGGTGGTCGGCGAGGCGCCGCGGCGGCAGCTCCGGAGGCAGCGGCAGGAAGGCCGCCCCCGCCTTGCCGGTGCCGAGCAGCGCCGCGCAGTAGTCGATCCCCGGTTCCAGGACCAGGCCGACGATCCACGGCTCGTCGGCTGCCGCCCCGTCGCGCCCGGCGAGCAGTGCGTGGGCGATACGGTTGGCGCGGCGGTTGAGTTCGCCGTAGCTCGCCGACTCGCCGCCGCACTCCACCGCGATCGCCGCGGGGCGCGCCTCGGCGTGCTGTTCGAACTGCTCGAAGTAGGCTTGACGCTGCGGTTTGGATGCACGTTCCATGGGCTCGGCTCACTCTCCAAGGTTCGGCAGCTGGAACTCGTCGAGCAGCAGGCCGAAGGTGATGACGACCATCAGCAGGTCGTCTTCGAAGGTTTGATTCAGTTGGTGGGCGGGGTCGCGGTAGACCCGCTTGAGGTGCTCCACCGTCTCCACGTTGAAGTAGCCCTGGCGGGCGATCCGCTCGGCGGCGAGCAGCTCCTCGACCAGCGGCAGCCCCTGGCGCAGCAGGGTGGCGCTGCTCGGGGCGACGAAGCTGAACTTGCGCCGCGCGAAGATCTCCGCCGGCAGGTAGCGGCGGGCGAGGCGCTTGAGCAGGTACTTCTCCTCGCCGTCGCGGACCATCAGCCGCGGCGGGATGCGCCGCGCGCAGTCGATCACCCCGGGATCGAGGAACGGGTAGCGCGCCTCCACCGAGTTGGCGAAGCCGACCCGGTCGCCGTGGTCGGCGAGCAGGTGGTCGGCCATGCGCAGCTTGAAGTCGAGGTAGGAGCGCTGGTGGAAGGGGTGGCGGCCGGCCAGCCGGTCGCGATCGATCAGCAGGTGGGCGAGGCAGTCGAACTCGGCGAAGCGCGCGGCCAGCGGCTCGGCGTAGAGGGCCTGGCGGATCTCCGCGGACTCCAGGTAGTTCTTCTCGTAGAACAGCCCGCTGTCGCCCCACAGCCGGCCGCGCAGCTGCGCCTCCAGCATGGCGTCGAGGTCGCCGTCGTCGGCGCCGCCGCGGTGGTCGTCGAGGCGGTAGCCGACGTAGCCGCCGAACAGCTCGTCGGCCCCCTCGCCGGTGAGCACCACCTTCAGCCCCTGTTCGCGGACCATCGCGGAGAGGATCAGCGAGCAGGCGTTGTAGGACTCGCGCAGCGGGGTCTCGGCGTGGCGCACGATGGCGCGCAGCCGCTCGCCGATCTGCGCCTGGCCCACCGCGGTCTCGTGGTGGCGGCTGGCCAGGCGGCGGGCCATCAGCCGCTGGTGGGCGCTCTCGTCGATCGCCGGGTCGTCGAAGGTGATGGAGAAGGTGTGGCGTTCGGCGCCGGGTTCCAGGTCGGCGGCGATGGCGGCGATCAGCGCGCTGTCGAGGCCGCCGCTGAGATAGGCCCCCACCGGCACGTCGGCCTGTAGCCGGTAGGCCACCGAGCGGCGCAGGGCGGCGTCCAGCTCCTCCAGGCACTCCTCCTCCGGGCGCCCGTCGTCGATCTCCTCGCGCCGCGGGTAGTCGAGGTCCCAGTAGCTCCATTCGCGGCGGTGGCCGTCGGCGTCGATGCGCAGCAGGCGGCCGGGACCGAGGCTGTGGACCCCGGCGAACAGGGTGCGCGGGCTGACCGGGCCGGGGAAGGTGAGGATCTGGTCGAGGCCGGTGAGATCGACCCGCCGCGCCACCTCGGGGTGGCTGAGCAGCGCCTTGATCTCGGAGGCGAAGAGCAGCCCGCCCGCCGCCTCGGTATAGAACAGCGGTGCGATCCCCACCGGGTCGCGGCCGAGCAGCAGGCGGCGCTCGGCGATGTCGTAGAGGGCGAAGGCGAATTGGCCGTTGAGCCGGCCGGCGAAGTCGGCGCCGTACTCGCGGTAGAGGGCGGGCAGCACCTCGGTGTCGGCGTGGCTGCGGAAGCGGTGGCCGCGCGCCTCCAGCTCGGCGCGCAGCTCGCGGTGGTTGTAGATCTCGCCGTTGCACACCGAGACCACCCCGCCGTCGTCGCTGTACATCGGCTGGTTGCCGCCGCTCAGATCGACGATCGACAGGCGGCGGAAGCCGAGGCCGATACCCTCGGCGAGGTGCTGGCCGACGTCGTCGGGGCCGCGGTGGCGCAGCGCCTCGGTCATCGGCGCCAGCCGCTCGCCGAGGGCGGCGGCCGGGCGGCCGGGGTGGAAGATTCCGGTGATTCCGCACATGGCCGTTACCAGGCGTCGTCCAGGTCGTCGTCGCCGCTTCCGGCGAGCAGCGAGGCGGCGGCGGGGGCCGCTGCCGGTTCGCGCGGGGCGCGGCCGATCCGTTCGCCCAGTTCGGCGAGGGATCGCGTGGGGTCCGCGACCGCCGCCTCGGCGAGGGCGAAGAACTCCTCGGCCAGCCGCCGGGCGGTGTCGCGCTCGAACAGCGCCTCGGCGTACTCCAGCATCAGGGTCAGCCCGTTGCCCTCTTCGATCATGAAGTTGAGGTCGTACTTGGCGCTCACCGAGCGGTCGTCCAGGGGTTCGGCACGCACCCCCGCCAGCTCCAGCTTCAGCGGGTCGTTGTTCTGCAGGATCAGCACCACGTCGAACAGCGGCTGGCGGCCCGCCAGGCGCGGCGGGGCGAGCTCCTCGACCAGCCGGTCGAAGGGGTAGCCCTGGTGGCCGAAGGCCTCCTGGCAGACCGCGCGCTCCTCGTCGAGCAGCGCCTCGAAGCTGCGCTCGCCCCCGGGGCGCAGGCGCAGCGCCAGCAGGTTGAGATAGAAGCCGATCTGCGGCTCCAGCTCGACCCCGTCGCGGCCCGCCACCGGGGTGCCGATGACGATGTCGCGGTCGCCGCCGAGGAGGTGGAGGTGGCTGTGGAGCAGCGCCGCGAGCACGGTGAACAGGGTGGTGCCGTGGTCGCGGGCGAGCTGGCGCAGCCCCTCGCTCTGCGCCGCGCCGAGGTGGGCGCGGACGATCCCGCCGCGGCCGTCGTCGCGCTCGCCGCGGGGGCGGTCGGTAGGCAGGGTGAGGAGCGGCGCGCCGCCCTCGAAACGCTCCAGCCAGTAGGCGGCGGCACGGCCCATGGCCGGCCCCTCCAGCCAGCGCGCCTGGGCCACCGCGTAGTCCTTGTACTGGATCGGCAGCGGCGCCAGGCCGGCGGCCTCGGCGAGCGCGCCGCCTGCGGCAGCCGGGTCGGCGACGGCCGCCGCATAGAGCCCCTCCAGGTCGCGCAGCATGCGGTTGACCGACCAGCCGTCGGAGACGATGTGGTGGAGGTTGAAGATCAGTGCTTGGTGCATTCCGGCGGCGGCCTCCGCCGGCGGCGCGCAGAGGCGCACCCGTAGCAGCGGCCCGCGCTCCAGCTCGAAGACGTGGCGCAGCTCCTGGTCGAGCACCGCCTCCGCCGGCTCGCGGGAGACCCCGGCCAGGGGCAGCCGCTGCGGGGCGGGGTCGATCAGCTGGCGTCCCTCGCCGCGCAGGCCGACGATGCGGCTGCGCAGGATCTCGTGGCGCCCGGCCAGCGCCCCCAGGGCGCGCTCCAGGGCATCGGTGTCCAGTTCACGGTCGATGCTGAAGCCGCCGACCATGTTGTAGCGCACCGGGTCGGGGTCCACCGCCTGGGCAAGCCACAGCCGGCGCTGGGCGAAGGAGAGGGGGTAGCCGGCGGCGGGGTCGCCGGGCGGCGGGGCGGGCTGCACGCGCAGGGCGTCGTCGGCCGCCTGGCGCTGTTCCAGCAGCGCACACAGGGCGCGCAGGGTGGGCGAGCTGAAGAAGTCGCGCAGGTCCAGCGGCAGGGAGAGCCGGCGGCGGATCCGCGCCACCGCCTGGTTGGCCTTCAGGCTGTGGCCGCCCAGCTCGAAGAAGTTGGCCTCCAGGCTCACCGTTTCCAGGGCCAGCTCCAGCACCTCGGCCCAGATCGCCGCCACCGCCCGCTCCAGCGGCGAGGTGGGGGCGCTGGCCGCCTCGCCGTCGGCGAGCAGCGGCCAGTCGGCGGCGCGCAGGGCGGCGTGGTCGGCCTTGCCGTTGGCGGTGTGCGGGATCGCCGCGCCGCACAGGAAGCGGCCGGGGACCATGTGCTCCGGCAGGCGGTCGGCGAGGTGGTGGAGCAGCGCCCGGCGGGTGGTGCCCGCCTCGCTCACCAGGTAGGCGTTGAGGGTGTCGCCGTCGGCCAGCACCACCGCGTCGCGCACCGCGGGGTGCTCCAGCAGCTTGCGCTCGATCTCCCCCGGCTCGATGCGGAAGCCGCGGATCTTCACCTGCTGGTCGATGCGCCCGAGGTAGACCAGCTCGCCGTCGGCGCCCATCCGCCCCAGGTCGCCGGAGCGGTAGAGACGGCCCGGCAGGTCGGGGTGCTCGATGAAGCGCTCGGCGGTCAGCTCCGGGCGGTGCAGGTAGCCGCGGGCGACGCCGGGGCCGCCGACGCAGATCTCGCCGGCCAGCCCCGGCGGCAGCGGGCGCAGCCGGGCGTCGAGGATGTGGATGCGGTAGCTGGGCAGCGGCGCGCCGATCAGGCTGCGCCCGTCGGCGATCTCCGCCTCGCCGATCTCCTTGCAGGTGACGTGGACGGTGGTCTCGGTGATGCCGTACATGTTGACCAGCCGCACCGCCGGCAGGCAGGCGCGCCAGGCGGCGAGCCGCGCCGGTTGCAGCGCCTCGCCGCCGAAGATCACTTGGCGCAGCTGGAGGCGGGTCTCGGGGGCCGCCTCCAGCGCCTCGCTCAGGGCGTAGAAGGCCGACGGGGTCTGGTTGAGCACGGTGACCCGCTCGCGGGCCAGCAGGCGCAGGAACGCCTCCGGCTCCCGCGCCACCTCGCGGGGCACGATCACCAGCCGCCCGCCGGTGAGCAGGGCGCCGAAGATCTCCCACACCGAGAAGTCGAAGGAGGGGGAGTGGAACAGGGTCCAGGTGTCCGCCGGATCGAAGTCGAAGGGCAGGCCGCGCTGGAACAGCAGCTGGACCAGGTTGCGCTGCTCGATCATCACCCCCTTCGGGGTGCCGGTGGAGCCGGAGGTGTAGATGATGTAGGCGAGGTGGTCCGGGGCGGCGAGCGGCGCCGGATCGGCCTCGTCCACTCCGTCTGCGGCCTCCTCGTCATCGACCCGTAGCAACGGCAGGCCGAGGGCGGTGGCGGCCGCGGCGTGCTCGGCGTCGCTGACGATCACGCGGGTGGCGGAGTCCTCGACCATGAAGCGGATCCGCTCCTCCGGGTAGTCGGGGTCGAGGGGCAGGTAGGCGCCGCCCGCCTTGAGCACGCCGAGCAGGGCCAGCGGCAGGGTGGCGCGGCGGCCCAGGTAGATGCCGACCACCGCGTCGGGGGCGACCCCGGCGGCGCGCAGCCGGTGGGCCAGCCGGTTGGCTTGCCGGTTGAGGGTGCGATAGTCGATGCGCTGTTCGCCGTCGCACAGGGCGATCCCCGCGGGGTGGCGGGCGGCCACCGCCTCGAAGATCGCCGGCAGGGTGCGCTCGGCGGGGAAGTCGGCGCCGGCCGCTGGGGTCTGCGCCAGCTCGCGCCGCTCCTCGGCGGTGATCAGTTCCAACTCCTCGGGCGCTCGCTCGGGGGCGTCGGCGACCGCGGTCAGCAGCCGCCGGTAGAGGTCGAGCATGGCGCCGGCGGTGCTCTCCTCGAACAGGTCGCGGTTGAACACCAGATTCACGTCGAGGGCGTCGCCCTGGCGGCGGGCGCTCAGCACCAGGTCGTACTTGCCCCAGCCGAGGCCGCTGTCGATCACTTCGCCCGCGCCAGGGGCGGGGTAGGCGTCGAAGTGGAAGAGCACGTCGAACAGCGCGGTGCGGCTCATGTCGTTCTTCGGGTTGACCGCCAGCACCAGCCGGTCGAAGGGGATCGCGCCGTGGGCACGCGCCTCGCGGTGGGCCTCGATCGAGGCGGCGAGCAGGGCGTTGAACGGTGCCTCGGGGTCCAGCGTCAGGCGCAGCGGCAGCAGGTTGGTGGCGGGGCCGATCGCGGCGGGGGGCTCGCGCGGGTCGAGGGGCTCGCCGATGATCAGGTCGCGCTCGCCGCTGAGGCGGAACAGCAGCGCCTGGAAGACGGCGCGCAGCAGGTCGCCGAGGTCGCCGCCGGCCGCTGCCGGCAGCGTCGCCAGTTGTTCGGCGAGGGCGGCGTCGAGGCGCACGGCGTGGCGTCCGGTGCGGTAGGTGTGGACCACCGGCCGCGGGCGGTCGGTGGGCAGCACCAGGGCGTGGCGGCCGCGCATCTTTTCGCGCCAGAAGGCCAGCGTCTCCGCCGGGTCCTCGGCCGCCCGCTCGGCGGCGGTCCAGCATCGGCTGAAGGCGTCGGCCGGCCCGCTATCGGCGGTGGCGGGGTCGTCATAGCGCGCCCACAACTCTTCCATCAGGCGGTAGAGGCTGCGCTTGTCGGCGACGGCGTGGTGGGCGGTGAGGGCGAACAGCCGCTCGCCGTCGGCACCCGCGCACAGGGTGGCGCGGAGCAGCGGCGGACGGCCCGGGTCGAAGGGGCGGCGACTCTCTTCGATGACCCGCTCCAGCGCCTCACCGGCGGGGGCGGTGACCCGCTCCAATTCGAGGCGCGCCTCCGGCCGGAGGCGCAGCAGCGGCTGCTCTCCTTCGGTGACCAGGGCGGCGTGGAGCTGCTCGTGGCGGGCGCCGAGGTGGCCCAGGGCGTCGTTCAGCCGCGCCTCGTCCGGCGCCTGCGGCAGGCGCACGATCAGCGGCATGTTGTAGTAGGTGGGGCCCGCGGGGTAGAGCACGCCGCGCTCGAAGCGATCGACGAACCAGAGCCGCTCCTGGTGGAAGGAGAGCGGCAGGGGGACCGTGTCGGATGCCGCTTCGGGCTCGGACGGTGCGGCGTGCGGCGCGGCCAGCGGGGCGGCCAGGGGGGCGGCGAGGGGCTGCGCGGGGTCGGCGCAGAGCTCATCGACCAGCGCGGCGAGGTCGGCGAGCAGGCGCTCGATGCGGCCGCGCTCGAACAGCGCGCTGCTGTAGGTGGCGGTCAGCTCCAGCCCGGTCGGGCGCTCGGTGACGTAGAGGGTGAGGTCGAACTGGGCGCTGGCGCTGCCCACCTCGTGGGCGCGGAACGGGGTGTGGGCGAGGATCTCGTCGATCTCCTCGCGGCTGTCCATCACCAGGCAGATCTCGAACAGCGGGTTGCGCGCCGGGTCGCGGGGCAGCTTGAGGGCATCGACCACCTGGTCCAGCGGGGTGGCGTCGTGGGCGTAGGCCTCGAGCATCGCCTCGCGCACGGTGCCGAGGAGCCCGCGGAAGCCGGCCTCGGGGGCCACCTCCACGCGCAGCGCGAGGGTGTTGACGTAGAAGCCGATCTGCGGCTCCAGCGCCGGGTGGTCGCGGCCGGCGCTGACCCCGCCGATGACCAGGTCGCGCCGGCCGCTGATCCGGTGGAGCAGGGCGAACAGCGCGGCGGTGACCCCCATGAAGGGGCTGGCGTCGTGGGCGCGGGCGAGGCCGGCGAGGGCGGCGGTGGCGCCGGCCGAGAGGGTGCGCTGCAGCCGTCCGCCATCGTAACGCTTGATCGCCGGCCGCGGCCGGTCGGCGGGCAGCTCCAGCGGCGGCGGCGGGTCGGCCAGACGGCGGCTCCAGTAGGCGAGGCCGGGATCGGGCTGCGCCGCCCGCCACGCGGCGTAGTCGCGGTAGTGGATCGCCAGCGGCGGCAGATGGGCCGCGCCGCCGCCGCTCTCCTCGCGGTAGAGGGCCATCAGGTCGCGGACAAAGACCCCCACCGACCAGACGTCGGCGACGGTGTGGTGGAGCACGCAGGTGAGCCACTGGCTGCCGGGCACCTGGATCAGGGCGGCGCGCCAGAGCGGCGCGCGGGCCAGCTCGAAGGGCTCGGCGACCAGCGCCTCGGCGCGCCGCCGGGCGGCGGACTCGGGATCGACGCCGTTGGCCGCATCGATCACCCGGAGGGGCGGGCGCAGGTGGGGGACGATCACCTGACGGGGCAGGCCGTCGTGATCGATGAGCGCGGTGCGCAGGCTCTCGTGGCGCGCCGCCAGACGCTCCAGGGCGCGCTCCAGCGCGGCCTGCTCCACGGGCTGCTCGGTGACCAGGGCGAAACCGATGTTGTAGGCGATCAGTCCCGGTTCCAGCTGTTCGAGGGTCCACAGCCGCGCCTGGGCGCTGGAGGCGGGGTAGTCGGCGGCCTCCGTCAGGCGGGGGATGGCGCCGAGCGCCGCCCCCTCCAGCCGGTCGCTCAGGCGGCGGGCGACGCCGGCCACCGTCGGCTCCTCGAAGAACTGGCGCAGGGTCACCCCGTGGCCGTCGCGGTTGACCCGGTTGAGGATGGTCAGCGCCTTCAGGCTGTGGCCGCCGAGATCGAAGAAGTTCTCGCTCACCCCCACCTCGGCGAGGTTCAGCACGTTGGCCCAGATCCGCGCGATGCGCGCCTCCTCGGGGTTGCGCGGTGCGACCAGTTGGCGGGCGCGGTGGCGCGGGGCGTCGCTGCGCGCCAGCGCCTCGCGATCGACGGCGCCGTCGGCGCGGCGCGGCAGGGCGGGGAGTTCGGCGAAGCGCGCCGGGGTGACCGCCGCCCGCGGCTGGCCGAGGAGGAAGGCGGCCAGGTCGCGGGCGGTGGTGGAGCGCCCCTCGGCGCAGCGGTAGAAGGCGGTAAGGCCGTCGGCCTCGGCGACCACCGCCGCCTCGCGGATCGCCGGGTGGCGGGCCAGCGCCTCCTCGATGGCGTGCAGGTCGATCCAGTCGCGGGGGCCGCGGACCAGCGCGTCGGCGGGGCCGAGCAGCTCCACCGAGCCGTCGCTGCGCAGGCGGCCCAACTGGTTGCCTTCGTCCAGCGCGGCGATGGTGCCGATGGCGGCGGGGGCGCCGAAGCGGTCGCGCAGCGCCGGCCGGCCGCCACGCTCCGTGCCGGCCGGGGCGGCGCTGCGGGCGGCGGCGCGGTCGGCCGCCGACAGCGGCAGCTCGCCGAGCGGGGTGGCGGGGGCGGCGAGGGCGGCGGCGAGGAGCGACTCGAAGCTCTCCATCCAGCGCTCGGCGCTGGTGCGGCCGATCAGCGCGCCGTCGTAATCGAGGTCGAACAGCGCCTCGCCGTTGAGTTCCAGCACGTTGAGGAAGAGCTCCACCTTGGGGTGGCGCAGCGGCGGCGAGTACCAGTGGGTGGCGAGGCCGTGGAAGTGCAGATCGACCCCGCGGTCGAGATTGAACAGCACGCGGATCTCGCTGCCCTCGCCGTCGGCGGATTCGAGGAACCGGTGGCGCGCCTCGCTCTGCCCCGCCTTGAGGCGCTGGGCGACCCGTTCGAGGAGGGCGGAGAAGGGTTCGCCGGGATGCAGTTCGAGGACCAGCGGGTGGACCGCCGAGGCCTGGCCGATCATCCGCGGCAGGCCCGCCTCGTTGTGGCCGGCCAGCGGCAGGCCGATGGTGAAGCGCTCCTCGTCGGCGAGGCGGCCGAGGAGCACGCCGTAGGCGCTGAGCAGGACGCTGAACGGACTCACCCCGTGGCGCCGGGCGAAGGTGCGCACCTCGTCGAACAGCGCGGCGCCGCCGGCGGTGCGCGGGGCGCGGCGGTGGATCCGCCCGCCCGAGAAGGTGGCGCGGGCCGGGCGCCGGTGGTCGGCCGGCAGCAGCGGCGAGGGTGGCAGTTCGCCGCGCCGTGCGGGTGCCTCGGCGGTGGCGCTGCGGCTCCACTCGAGGAAGGCGTCGTAGGGTACCGCCGGATCGAGCGGCGGGTGGCCGCCGTCGGCCGCCCGGTAGAGGGCGGCCAGCTCGCTCAACAGCAGGCCGAGGGACCAGCCGTCGGCGATGATGTGGTGCAGGCGCAGCACCAGCAGGTGGTGCTGCGCGCCGCGGCGCAGCAGGTGGGCGCGCAGCAGCGGGCCGCCGGCCAGGTCGAGGGTGCGCTCCAGCTCGTCGTCGAACCAGGCGCGCACCGCCTCCTCGCGGTCGTCGATCTCCACCAGGGTGAGCGGCGGTTGGAGCCGGGCGGCGATGTGTTGGCGCTCGCCGTCGATGGCGGTGGTGCGCAGCGCCGGGTGGCGGGCGACCACCGTGGAGAGCGCCTGCTCCAGCGCGCCGCGGTCGAGTTCCCCCTCGAGGGTGAGGGCGACGCACTCGTGGTAGGCGAGATCGGCCTCCGGGCGGGCCTGGAGCAGGAACCACATCTCGCGCTGGCCGCGCCACAGCGGCAGGTCCCGCGCGGCCGTCTCCGTTTGCGGGCTCGCCGGGGCGTCGGCGGCGGCCAGCCAGCCCTCGGCCTTCATCGCCTGCACGCCGCGCCGCACCGCCTCCACCAGGGCGTCCACGTCGGCGTCGCTGTGGGCGGTGGAGAGGAAGCAGTTGCGCCCCTCCCAGACGAAGATCCCCTGGTTCAGCAGGTGGTAGTTGAGCAGTTCGGCGTCGCCGCTGAACTCGAAGCGGAAGAGCGAGCTGAAGCCCACCGTGCGGATCGCCACCCGCTCCTCGGCGAACAGCGCGTTGAGCCGCCGGCGCAGCGCCTCGGTGCGGGCGTTGAGCCGCTCCTGCAGGGCCGCCCCCTGCTCCTTGAGGTGGCGCAGCACCGCCTCGGCGGCGGCCATCGACAGCGGGTGGTTGTTGAAGGTGCCGGCGACGAAGGCGGTGCGCGTGCCGGGACCGCTGCCGTCGCCGTACTGCCAGCGGCCGCCGTCCACCGCGTCGAGGAAGCGGCGGCTGCCGGCGACCACGCCGATCGGCATGCCGCCGCCCACCACCTTGCCGTAGGTGACGATGTCGGCGCGCACGCCGAAGTGGTGTTGGGCACCGCCGGGGTGGGTGCGGAAGCCGACGATCATCTCGTCGAACAGCAGGGCGATCCCCGCGCGCTCGGTGAGGGCGCGCAGCTCGCGCAGGAAATCCGCCGGCTGCACGCTGGGGTCGCGGCTCTGCACCGGCTCGACCAGCACCGCGGCCAGTTCGCTGCCGTGGAGGGCGAGGGTGTCGAGGGCGGCGGGGTCGCCGTAGCGCAGCACGATGACGTCGTCGACCATCGCCTGCGGGGTGCCGTCGGTGACCGGCATGGTGGTCACCTGCGCGCCGCTGCTCCAGCCGGCGGCGAGCACGCCGTCGAAGGTGCCGTGGTAGGCGTTGGTGAACATGGCGATGCGGCGGCGGCCGGTGACCGCGCGGGCGAGGCGCACCGCGACCATCACCGCCTCGCTGCCGGTGGTGAAGAAGGCGACCCGCTCGGCGCCGGTCAGCTCGGCGATCAGCTCGGCGACGCGGCCCGCGGCGGGGGTCTGCGGGCCGAGGGGGGCGCCGGCCGCCAGTTCGCGGGCGAGGGCCTCGCGGACGAAGGCGGGGTTGTGGCCGAACAGGGTGGCGCCGAAGCCCATGGTGACGTCGATGTAGCGGTTGCCGTCGACGTCCCACACGTAGGGGCCCTCGGCCCGCTCGACGTGCAGCGGGTAGATCAGCTCCTTCCACTCCTGGCGGTAGCCGATGGTGGCGCGGGGGTTGGCGTAGACTCCGCGGAAGCGGTCGGTGAGCCGCTTGGAACCGGCGGCGCGCTCATTGTAGGCGGCGGCGAGGCGGGTGAGGTGGCCGCGCTGGGCGTCGTTCAGGCCCTGCTCGCCGGTGCGCGGCTGGACGTAGAGGCCCTTGATTTCGCCGCCGGGACGCGGGGTCTCCGCCGTCGCCGGGGCGGGGTGGGGAGCGGCCGACGATGGTTGGGCCGCGGCGTGCGTGGGGAGGGCGGTGGTCTGGCCGCCGAGCACCGCCAACTGCTGGCGGAACAGCTCGCTCATGGCCTCCACCTGACGGGACATCAGGGCGGCCAGCGGGGTGTCGGTCGGTACTTCGCCGGTGGGCATCGCCGGGGTGGCCGGGCCGTCGGCGGGGAGCGTGGGCGCGGCCGGTTGGGCGTCGGCGGCGAGCGGGGCCGGCACCCGCGCCAGCAGCAGGGCGGTGAGGCGGTCGAGGGTGTCGCCCTGTTCGAGGACCTCGCCGAGGGTGAGGGCGATCCCGTACTCCCGCGCCAGCCCCTGTTGGAGCTGGGCGATCAGCAGCGAGTCGAGGCCGAGGGTGAACCAGTTGGCGCCCGGGTCCACCTGCTCCGGCTGGAGGCCGGCGATGGCGCCAAGGATGGTCAGCAGGTGGCCGCGGATCGCCGCCTCGGTTGCGCCGGCGGCGGGCGGGGCGGGGGCGTCTGCGGTGGGCCTGGTCGTCGCTTCGTTCGCTGTGGCCGACGGGACGGTGCGGCTGGTGGGGAGGAGCGGGGTGGTGCCCTGGAACGGGTACTTGGGCGCGTCGGTGAAGCGTCCCGGACGGTGTGCGAAGAGCGCCTTCAGCGAGAGGGGGACGCCCGCCTCGATGAGCCGGCCGGCACTCTCCAGCAGCCGCTGTTCGGCGTCGTCGCGGTGGGAGCAGGGGAGCCAGACCATCCCCGGCGCCGCGTCGGCGGCCAGCGGGGCCAGCGCGGGGTGGGCGCCCAGTTCGAGGACCAGCGCCTCGCCCTCCGCGGCGATGGTGGCGAGGGCGTCGTGGAAACGCACCGGTTGGCGCGCGTGACGCGCCCAGTAGCCGGGGTCGCCAAGTTCACCTGTCGCCAGCCGGGACCCGCTCACCGTGGAGTAGAAGGGGATCGCCGGGTCGCCGATGGCGAGGCGCCGCGCCGCCTCCGTCAGCGGCTCGAGCACCGGCTCCATCAGTGGCGAGTGGAAGGCGTGGGAGACCGTCAGCCAGGTGGCGCGAATCCCCGCGGCGGTGAATTCGGCGACCAGCCGTTCCACCGCGGCCTGGTCTCCGGAGAGGGTGATCGCCGCGGGGCCGTTGTAGGCGGCGATGGTGACGCGTCCCGCGTCGCTGCCGAGTCCGGCGATCCGCGCCTCCACCGCTTCGGCGGGGGCGGCGACGGCGGCCATCGCCGCCGTCGGCAGCGCCTCCATCAGGGCGCCGCGCCGCGCCGCCAGGATCAGGGCGGCCTCCTCGTCGCAGGCGCCGGCGACGGCGGCGGCGGCCAGCTCGCCGATGGAGTGGCCCACCACCCCGGCGGGCTCCACGCCCCAGGAGCGGAGCAGGGCGGCGAGGGCGAGGGCGTAGGCGACCACCGCCGGCTGGGTGACCGCGGTGCGCGCCAGCTGGTCGGCGCGCTCCGGGTTGAACAGCAGCTCGCTCAGTGGGAGGTCGAGGTGGGGAGCGAGGATCCGCTCGGCACGTTCGATCGCCGCGCGGAAGGCGGGCTCGTGGCGGTAGAGGGCGGCGCCCGCCCCGGCGCGCTGGGAGCCCTGGCCGGAGAAGGCGAAGATCACCCGCGGCCGGCGGTCGCGGTGCAGCGGGCCGCTCGGCGTGGCGGCGGCGAGCCGCCGGCCGATGGTCTGCGGGTCGCTGCCGGCGGCGGTCAGCCGGTAGGGGAGCAGCGCCCGCCGGCGGGCGGCGGTGTGGGCGAGGTCGGCGAGGCGCGCCGCGTCGGCGTGCTCCAGGGCCTCGCGGTAACGGCTGGCGAGGGCGCGCAGCGCCTCCGCCGAGCGGGCGGAGAGGGCGAGCAGCGTCGGTCGCGGGGGCTCCGCGGTGTCGGTCGCCGCTGCCGGATCGCGCGCCGGGGCGGTTTCGACGATCAGGTGGACGTTGGTGCCGCTGAAGCCGAAGGCGCTCAGGCCGGCGCGGTGCGGCGTATCGGCCGGCCACGGCTGGAGGCGGTCGACCACACGCAGCGGGATCTCCCCCCAGGGGATGTGGGGATTGGGCTGCGCGAAATGGAGCGATGCGGGCAGTCGGTCGTGCTCCAGGGCGAGGATCAGCTTGATCAGGCCGGCGATGCCGGCGGCGGCCTCCAGGTGGCCGATGTTGCTCTTCACCGAGCCGATCAGCAGCGGCCGCTCGGGGGCGCGCCCTTCGCCGTAGACCCGGTTGAGGGCCGACACCTCGACCGGGTCGCCGAGGGGGGTGCCGGTGCCGTGGGCCTCGATGTAGGCCACTTCGCCGGGGGTGATCCCGGCGTCGGCCAGCGCGGTCCGGATCAACGTCCGCTGGGCGCCCCCGTTGGGGGCGGTGAGGCCGTTGGAGGTGCCGTCGTGGTTGAGTGCGCTGCCGCGGATCAGGGCGCGGATGCGCCCGCCGTCGAGCCCGCCGTCGCGGCCCTCGTCGGCGGCGCGTCGCAGCACCACCACCGCGCACCCCTCGCCGCGGGCGTAGCCGTCGGCGGCGGCGTCGAAGGTGCGGCACTGTCCCCGCGGGGAGAGGGCGTTCATCCGCGACAGGCCGATGCTCTGCTCCGGGCTGAGGATCAGGTTGACGCCGCCCACCAGGGCGAGGTCGCACTCGCCGTCGCGCAGGCTGCGCAGGGCGAGGTGGAGGGCGGTGAGGGAGGAGGAGCAGGCGGTGTCCACCGCCAGGCTGGGTCCCTGCAGGCCGTAGACGAAGGAGAGCCGCCCGGCGGCGACGCTGCCGGCGGTGCCGGTGAGGGCGTAAGGACCGATCGTGGCGCTGTCGCCGCTGCGCGCCTGGGCCTGCACGTAGTCGGAGCCGCTGATGCCGATGAAGACGCCGGTGCGGCTCCCCTTCAGGCCGAGTGGGTCGATGCCGGCGTCCTCCAGCGCCTCCCAGCTGACGCTGAGCAGGAGTCGCTGCTGCGGGTCGAGGGCTTCGGCCTCCACTGGGGTGAGGTTGAAGAAGGGGGCGTCGAAACGTTCCAGACCCTCCAGGTAGCCGCCGCGGGGGGTGGCCATCTCGCGGTCGTGGCGTTCGGGCCAGCGGCCCTGTGGCGGGGTGCCGGTAGCGTCGATGCCCCCTTCGAGCAGCGCCCAGAACTGCTCCGCCGAGTCGGCGCCGGGGAAACGGCAGGCGAGGCCGATCACCGCCGCCGGGGTGCGCGGGTGGGCTTGGTCCGCCGTCGGGCTGGTGGCGGGTGCGGCGGCGGCGGCGGCGGGCGCGCGCTCGAGCAGGGCGTCGGTCAGCGATGCCAGGTCGGGGTGGTCGAACACGGTCTCCACCGGCAGCTCGGTGCCGAGGGCGGCGTTGATCCGGCCGAGCAGTTCGGTGAGGCGCAGCGAGGTGAAGCCGGCGTCCATCAGCGGCTGGTCACTCGCCAACCGCTCCTCCGGGGTGACCCGCAGCGCCTCCTGGCGCAGCGCCTCCAACAGGGCGTCGCGTTCGCCGGCCGCCCAGGCGGCGCGCAGTGCCGCGCCGGTGAGGGTGGTGAAGCCGCGCAGCGCCTCGATCTGCGCGTCGAACTCACCGTCAGTGAAACGTTCCACCATGTGGAAGCGGCGCACCTTGCCGCTGGTGGTCTTGGGGATGTTGGGCACCGCCACGCAGTAATCGACCCCCAGCCCGGTGTGCTGGATCACCCGGTCGCGCAGTTGGGCGGCCAGTTCGGCGAACTCCTCGCGGCCGCGGCGGAAGAGGACGAACAGCGCCAGCGCCTCGCGCGGCTCGGTGGCGTGGGGGACGGCGCAGGCGAGGACCTTGTTGAGGTCCAGCCCATCGACCCCGGCGGCGATCCGCTCGATGTCCTGGGGGTAGAAGTTCTCGCCGTTGACGATGATCAGGTCCTTGCGCCGGCCGGTGATCACCAGCCGTCCGCGGTGGATGAAGCCGAGGTCGCCGGTGTCCAGCCAGCCGTCGGCGGAGAGCGCGGCGCGGGTCGCCGCGGGGTTGTTGTAGTAGCCGAGCATGACGCTCGGGCCGCTGATCTGGATGGCGCCGACCCGGTCCTCGCCGCAAGGTTCGCCGCGCTCGTCGGCGATGCGCAGGCCCACCGTCTCCACCGGTTCGCCGACGTCGGCGAAGAGCAGCGCGTCGTCGTCGTTCCGCTCGTCGTCGAGGAACTTCAAAGGCTGGCCGGGAGCGGCGCTGCGCCGGTCGACGCGGTGGGTGCTCATCCCCTCGCCCACCGGGGTGAGGGTGACGCACAGCGTCCCCTCGGCCAGTCCGTAGGCGGGCATCATCGCCCGTGGCGAGAGGCCGTGGGGGACGAGGGCGGCGAGGAATTCATTGGTCAGCGCGGCGGAGATCGGTTCGGCGCCGTTGACCAGCACCTGCACGGCAGAGAGGTCCCAGCGCTCGGGCTCGCGCCCCTGGGGATGCTTGAGCAGGTGGCGGTAGGCGTAGTTGGGGGCGCCGAGGATGGTCGAGCCGAGTTCGGTGGCCTTGCGCGGCCAGATGCTCGGCGCGCGCATGAACAGCCGGGTGGGGATCAGCGCCTGCTCCAGGCCGAACACCACCGGCAGGATGTGGAACCAGATGATGCCGAAGTCGTGGGTCAGCGGCATCCAGCTGAGCAGCCGCGCCTCCTCGCCCGCCGCGCCCAGATAGCCTTTGATGGCGTGGACGTTGGTCACCAGTTGGGCATGGCCCAGGGTGACCCCCTTGGGGGTGCCGGTGGAGCCGGAGGAGAACTGGATGAACGCGACATCCTCCGGCGCCACCCGTGCCGGCTCTCCCGCCGGATGGTCGTACTCGTCGCCGCGCGCCACCCGATTGCGGGCGGTGGCGCACGCGGGGAGCCGGATGCCGTGCATCTCGGGTTCCAGCGACCTGTCGGAGACGCTCCAGGGGTGGTCGAGGGTGGCGAGGATGTTGGCCAGCTTGAGCACCGTCTCCTCGTTGCCCGGCGGGGAGACCGGCACCGCGATGAAGCGCCCCAGCAGGCAGGCCCAGAACAGCGCGGTGAACAGCGCCTGATCGTCGGTCAGGATCACCACCTCGTCACCGGGCGCGACGCCGTCGGCCTGCAGCCGGCCGAGCCAGCCGCGAGCCCGCCGCAGCAACCGGTCATAGCCGATCCGCTGCTGTTCGTCGCTGGAGCGGATGTAGGTGATGCCCCGGGGGCCGCGGGCGGTTGCGAGGAGGGCCTCGGTGAGGGTGTGGCAGGTCAGTTCCATGTAGAGGCACTACGTTGGCTTGGACGACGATTCCGTTGTCGTGGTGGTGCCCGTCGCAAGGGTGACGGGGGGGGGCGATCGTTCGAACCGATCGATCCGCGACGCCAAAATTCCGCGCCCGGAAGGATGGCGGAGTGGTGCTCTAGTTATACATTTTGTGTGTGTTTTTCGATCCGTAATTCATAACCAGGGTCGCAGATTGAGTTTTCATTTCAGTAACAACGTTGCGCAGGATACGGTTCTTGAGGATTCGGCTGATTCGGTCCCACTCGGCGATCGCTAAAGCTATCAGAATCGATCGTTGAGGTTAAGGGGGGATGACGTGGTTTTGATTTCGGTTCTATCCGCTCTGCGATATGTTTGAGGCGTTGTTGTTACATCTATTGATCTCTGTTTGTTTCACAAAATGTCGGCGTTTTCCTGCGCTCGGGCGGAACGCTTCGACAGGGCGGAGTCGGTGGGCGGATCGGGCTCGAACGGTGCGGGCGGCTTCGGGGGCTGCAACGGCGGGCCGGGTACCGTCATGTTCGCGAATCCGCTGCCGGAAGCTGGCTGAAGGGAGGGGCGGTTCGCGGAGCCGGCGCTTGATGCGGGGAGCGCGATGGGCGTCGCCGAACGGCCGGCGAGGTGGGAGGAAGCCCCGGCGTTTCATGCGCGCGGAGGCGCCGGACGATCGTCGCCTCCATGAAAGATGAATATTTCATTTCGAGGCGCCGGTATTTTTTTCGAAAGACTACTATTTCGCAATCGAAACGTCTAAAATCCTCCGTGGCCGTCAAGGCATGGGCTCGGCGCTCATTATATTTTCACATTGAGTCGTCGTAGCGCATTCTTGAGAAATCAGTGAGTGATCCAATCCAGTCAATTTCAAAATTCCTTAAGGAGCAGAACAATGAGCGAACGTGCGGAACGGGCCAAGGAGATTATCAACAACCACTCGATGTGGGGTGCCAGCATGGGGCTGATCCCCTTCCCCATGGTGGACATGGCGGCGATCACCGCCGTCCAGGTGAAGATGATCCACAATCTGTCCCATCTCTATGAGGTGGAGTTCCGGAAGGATCTGGCGAAGTCCCTCATCGGTGCGCTGCTTGGCGGTGGCGTCCCCTACTTCCTGACCACCCGCGGCCTCGGCTCGCTGGCCAAGTCGATCCCCTTCGTCGGGCAGTTCATGGGGATCGCGGTGATGCCCGCCCTGGCCGGTGCCTGCTCGCTGGCGTTGGGTCGGGTGTTCGCCCAGCACTATGAGGCCGGCGGCACGCTGCTCGATTTCGACGCCGAGAAGATGCGCGAGCACTTCAAGAAGGAGTTCGAGGCGGCCAAGAGCGAGACCGAGGAGGCGCAGGCCACGGGCAAGAGCGCTCCCGCCAGCGCGTAGTCGTTTGTCGATTCGGCGTGCCGTGGCGGCGATTCCGCCACGGTGCGTCGGGATCGGTTCGGATGGGGTGTGCGCGTTCGGCGCGCCGCCTCGGGAAGGGCGCCCGGTTGTGGAGGGATGCGCGTGGCGTTGGTTACCTACGTTTTGCTGAGTATGTTGGTGGGCTTCCTGGCTATCGGATGGCCTGGCGGTTTCTTCTTCTATTTTGTCATTTCCCTGATCGTCTCTCCGCTGCTCGGACTGGCCTTTCTCATCCTGACGACCTCCGGTCTGCGTCGTGGCAAGTGCGATTCCCGCGGGGATTGCTGCCGGCACTCCTCGTCCGGGGCGTAGGGCCGGTGGTTGCGCGGTCTTTTTCCGACCCGGAATCCCTCCTACTCTTCCCGCCCTTTCCACCTTTGATGTGATCTGACGACCATGACCGACACTGTGGCGGATACGCCGGGGTTTTTTGCGGCCGAGGGTGCGGCCCGCGCTCCACTGAGATGGCTTGCCGACTGGTATCGTCGGAATCGCCGCGAGGTGATGTTGTCGCTCCTGCTGGCGATGTTCGTCTTCGTCTATCTGGCGCCGGACATCATCGTCAACATCACGCCCGGTCAGGGGGGCGTGATTTGGCGCCGGTTCGGTGGCGGTACCGACGTCAACAAGGTCTACACCGAGGGGATCAAGCTGATCCTGCCGTGGGACCGCATGTATATCTACGACACGCGTCTGCAGGCAACGGAACGGACCTATACCGCGATCTCCAAGGACGGCCTCGAGATCCAGGTCAAGATCACCTTCCGCTACCACCCGATCTTTCTCTCACTGGGCTACTTGCACAAGCACGTCGGGCCGCGTTACGTGGATGTGCTGCTGGTGCCGGAGATCGGTGCGAAGGTGCGTCACGAGATCTCCAAGGTCAGCTCCATCGACGTCTATGGTCCTCAGCGCGAAGCGCTGCAGGGGCGGATCTTCGATGCGGTGGTCAGCCTGATGAACCGCAATCAGATCGTCGCCGCCGGTACCTCGACGGTACCCGCACGGGATCCCCGCGAGCCCGATTTCAACGAACGCTCGGATCTCGGCTCGTTGCGCCAGCTCGACCTCAACTACGTGGAGCTGACCGATATCCTGATTCGCGAAGTGACGCTGCCGGAACGGGTGCGTGCCGCCATCGAACGGAAGATGGAGCAGGATCAGCTGGCCCAAGAGTATCAATACCGGCTGAAACGGGAGTCGATGGAGAGTGCCCGCAAGGAGATCGAGGCGAAGGGTATCCGCAAGTTCCAGGATATCGTCCAGAAGGGGATCTCGGAGAACTACCTCAAGTGGCGGGGGATCGAGGCGACCCTCCATCTGGCCACCTCGAACAACGCCAAGGTGGTGGTGATCGGCAGCGGCGAGAACGGCCTGCCGCTGATCCTCAACACCGCCGATACGAACCTCGCCGGCGGCGGCGGGGGCGCGGCGGGAGACAACCCGCTGGGTGGCTCGCTGGACTCCTCCCGGGAGGCCGGCATGAATACCCTGGATCAGGAGCAGGCCGGGCTGAATGCGGCGAAGGTGAGCCCTTCCGAGTTCGGACCGCGTTTTCCTCCCCCCGCCGGGGAGGAGGCGTCGGAAAGGACCGAGCCGGCCTATCAGGAACCCGCCCGGCAGCCGCCGCTCAATCCGGCGCTGTCGCCGCTGGTCGGCGTCGAGCGGTCGCCGGACATGCTCGGCGAGATCGCCCGGGCGTTTGGCGGCTGGGCCGATACCGAGCGGGGGATGGAGCAGGATGAGGTGCCGACCGTCCCGCCGGACGAGGGGATGCCGGCCCGCTGAGTGGTTGAAGAGTGGGTGAAGGGATGCTGGCACGGGACCAGATCAAGGACATCTATCCGCTGACCCCGTTCCAGGAGGGGATCTACTTCCACGACCTGATCGATCGGGAAGGGGGGGCGGAGGGGCCGCGCGCCTATTTCCAGCAGCAGGTGCTGCGGCTTCGCGGGCGGCTCGACGGGGTGGCCCTGGAGGCGGCCTGGCAGTGTCTGGTCGAGCGTCACGACATCCTGCGCACCCTGTTCCGCAGCGCCGCCGAGCGTCCGCTGCAGTTGGTGTTGAAGCAGCGGGGGTTTGCCCTGGAGCGGATCGATCTCCGCCATCTGCCGGAAACGGAGCGGGGGCCGGCGGTGGCCCGCTACGTGGCCGAGCAACGCGCCACGCCGTTCGACCTGGGGCGCGATTCGCTGATGCGGGTGGGCCTGCTGCAGTTGGCCGCGGAGGAGCATGCCCTGGTCTGGAGTTTCCACCACATCCTGGTGGACGGTTCCTGCATCAGCCTGCTGCAGGACGAACTTTCCACTGCCTACCGCGCCTATGCCGCCGGGCGCATCCCGGCGTTGCCGCAGGTCCCCCAGTTCGGCGAATTCGTGCAGTGGTCGGAGGCGCGGCGCGCCTTGCTGGACGAGGCCTTCTGGTCGCGCTATCTGGCGGGGTGCCGACCGTCGGCGCCGCTTCCCGGGGCGCGTCCGGCGGCGTTGCCGGGGGCGCGGGAGGCGCGGTTGGAGGTGGTCGAGTTCGGGGCGGAACTCACCGCGCGACTGGGGCGGCTGGCCGCCGCGCAGCGGATCACCCTCAATATGCTGGTCCAGGGGCTGTGGGGGCTGCTGCTGGGACGGCTGAGCGGGGAGTACGACGTGCTCTTCGGGGCAGTGGTCTCCACCCGGCCGGCGGAGCTGGCGGGGGCGGAGCGGATGCTCGGCCCGTGCATCGCCACCCTGCCGTTTCGGGTGCGCTTCTCCGCCGAGGAGCGGGTGGACGAGTTCCTCCAGCGGATCGGCCGCGAGAGCCTGGAGTGGCTTGCCCACCGCTACAGCTCGCCGGCCGAGGCCCAGGCCAACGCGCGTGCCGCCGGCGGGCGCCAGGGGCTGTTCAACTACTTCGTCGACTACACCAACTTTCCCACCGAGTCCCGCCATACGGGGGAGACCCAGGAGCTGGACGAGGGGCTGCAGGTCACCGCGGTCGAGCCGTTCATCCAGCATCACTACGATTTCCACATGCTGGCGATCCCCGGCGATTCGTTGCGGCTGGAGCTCCACTACAACCACCGGGTGGTGGACGGCGAGGCGGTGGCCGACTTGGCGCGGCGGGCGGTGTGGCTCGCCGAACGGATGGTGGAGGGGCCGCACCGCCCGCTCGCCGAGGTCC
The DNA here is from genome assembly GCF_054657215.1 of Endothiovibrio diazotrophicus. Classification (NCBI taxonomy): domain Bacteria; kingdom Pseudomonadati; phylum Pseudomonadota; class Gammaproteobacteria; order Chromatiales; family Thioalkalispiraceae; genus Endothiovibrio; species Endothiovibrio diazotrophicus. The sequence continues at coordinate 43,330 of NZ_BAAHXB010000018.1, read as the reverse complement.
CGCTGTTCGCCCCCGGAGAGCGGGCGCGGATCGTCGACGGGTGGTGCCGCGGGGCGCCGTCCCGGCCGCCGGCGGCGACCCTCCGTGAGCTGCTCGCGCGCAATGCCGCCGCCGATCCGCAGCGACCGGCGCTGCACGACGGGGAACGCCTGTTTCGCCACGGTGAGTTGTGGGCGCGGGCGGGGACCCTGGCGCTGGATCTCCACCGGCGGTGGGGCGTCTCCGCGGAGGGTGCGGTAGCCCTTGCGCTGCCCACCGGCGAGCCGCTGGTGCGGGGGATGCTGGCCTGCATGGCCCTGGGGGTGCCCTTCGTGCCGCTGGACCCGCAGGCGCCGGCGGCCCGCAACCGCCACATCCTCGAAGACTGCACTCCGGCGCTGGTGATCACCGACGGCGGATGGGAGGGTGCGCTGCCGGAGGGGCCGACCCTGGTGCTGGAGGTGGAGCCGACGGTGGAGGCCTTCGCCGGCATCGAGGCGTTGCCGCCGACCGCGGCTGGGGCGGCGGCCTACATCATCTACACCTCCGGCTCCACCGGCGCCCCGAAGGGGGTGCGGGTGGGGCAGGCGTCGCTGCTCAACTACCTGGGCTGGCTGTCGCGGGATCTCGGCATCGGCGCCGCGGACCATGGTGCGCTGCTCACCTCGCCGGCGTTCGATCTCGGCTACACCGCGCTGTTCGGTGCCCTGCTGCTCGGCGGCACCCTGACCCTGGCCGACGAGGAGCGGCGCCGCGACCCCGAGTGGGTGGTGGGAATGGTCGCGGAGCGGGGGGTCAGCTTCCTCAAGATGACCCCTTCCTACCTGACTGCGCTGCTCGATTCGCCGGCCGCCGCCGCACTCTCCACGGCCTCCGCCCTGCGCCTGCTGCTGCTCGGCGGCGAGCCCCAGGTGTTCGGCGACCTGGTGCGACTGAAGGCACTCTGCCCGCAGCTTTCGCTCGTCAACCACTACGGCCCTACCGAGGGGACCATCGGCTGCGTGGCCGGCGCGCTGGACGATCTGGTGGAGCGCGGCGAGCCGCTGCAACGGATCGGCCGCCCCATCGCCGGGGCCGCGGTGATGGTCTGCGACGGGGCGCTGGAGCCGCTGCCGCCGTGGGTCGAGGGCGAGCTGGTGATCGGCGGCGCGGCGCCGGCCCTCGGCTACCTTCGGCCGGAGCCGGAGGAGGGGGCCCGTTTCGTCCATTCTGCGGTGCTCGGCGGCCGCGCCTACCGCACCGGCGACTACGGCTACTGGCGTGGCGACGGCTCGATCGTCTTCACCGGCCGCCGCGACGACCAGGTGAAGGTGCGTGGCCACCGGGTCACCCTGGGCGGGGTCGAGGAGGCGCTGCGCGGTTGCCGCGGGGTCGCCGACGCGGCGGTGGTGGTGGACCGCTCGCGGATCGCCGCCGGCGAGCTGGTGGCCTTCCTGATCCCGCAGGAGGGGGCGGCGCTCGATCCCGCCGGGCTGCGCCGGGAGCTCGCCGAGCGGGTGCCGGAGGCGATGATCCCCTCCCACTCCCTGCTGGTCAGCCGCTTTCCGCTGACCGCCAACGGCAAGCTGGACCGGGCGGCGCTGCGGCCGCGCGCCGGGCGGATCCCGCTACGCGGTGCCGCCGACAGCGGGCCGGGCAACGCCACCGAGGAGGCGCTACGGGCGATCTGGCGCGACGTGCTGTTTCTCGAACAGGTGGGGCTCGAAGACGACTTCTTCGCCCTCGGCGGCCACAGCATCAAGGCGATTACCGTGGTCTCCCGGGTGCGCGCCTCAATGCAGCGGACGGTCGGCATCCGCGACCTCTTCGACCATCCGACGATCCGCGCCCTGGCCGCCCGCCTGGACGGCGCTGACCCGGCAGCGGGGGCGCAGGAGCCGTTGATCCGCCTGCGGGAGGGGAAGGGGAGCGGCGCGCTATTTTTCCCGCCGCTGCTCGGTACATCGACGGTCTACAAGGAGCTGGTCGACGCCCTCAGCGTGCCGTTCCGCTGCCGTGGTTTCCAACACCCCGGCTTCGACCGCGACGAGCCGTTCGCCGAGAACATCGCGGCGCTTGCCGAGCGCTATCGGCGGCGGATCGTCGAAGCGGACGGGGTGACCCTGGTGGGGTGGTCGATGGGGGCCCACGTCGCCCTGGAGGTGGCGAAGGGGCTGGAGGCGGCGGGGGCCTCGGTGCGCCTGCTGCTGCTGGACGCCGCCCCCAGGGTGAACGGTAGTGTGGAGTCGGTGGGCGAACCTCGGGTCACCCGTTTCGAGGAGCTGCGTCGGCAGCCCTACTGGGGGCGGGTGCTGGGTACCCTCACCGAACAGCTCGACGCTGCCGAAGTGGCGCGGATCGAGCGGCTGATGCTGCATAACCAGTCGCTGCTCGACGGCTACCGTTTCGAGGGGCGGCTGCGTGGCGACATCACCTGCATCGAGGCCGGTGGCAACCCGCGACCGACGGGGATGGCGCGGTTCGCCGCCTGCACCAGCGGCCGGGTGACCACCTACCGGGTGGGGGGCGATCACTACAGCATGTTCCATCCGCCCCACCTCTACGAGGTGCAGCGCCTGTTCGAAGCGGCGCTGGTCGGCGCGGGCGGCTGATTCCCCGCCCTACCACGCCCCGGCGTAGGTCGGCGCTACCGCGCCGACGCAAACGAGGGCAGCGGCCTGTCACGGTTGCCACGATCATTCCGAGTGTGGAACGCCCCGCTCGGGAAGTCCGGTGGAAACGTGAAGGTGGGGCGCCTCCGTTCGCGTTGGCGCGGTAGCGCCAACCTACTCCGGAAACGGTGTTGCGTCCCCTCCGGAGAGGGCGGCCTGATCCCTATTTGAAGAAGAGCGCCGGAGCGTTCCCCAACTTGCGCTTGCCCGCGAGTAGCGTCGGGACGTCGGTGGTTCCGTAGAGCACGCTCTCCAGCTGGATCAGCAGCGCCAGGCCGGGATCCTGGGTGAGATCGTTCTTGCCCAGGAAACGGTTGGTCGCCACCACCATGTAGTACTCCGTCCCGCCGGGGGTGGAGGGGGTGGTGCGGTACATCATCACCGAGTAGCCGAAGATCTCACCGCCGTGGCCGAGGCTCTTGACGTCGGGGATCAGCGAGGCGTTCATGATGCCGAGCCCGTACTGGACCGGGAACCCCTCCAGCGAACCGTCGACGAAGGTCATCCGCGCCTGCTGCATGGCGTTGCTGTAGAGCACCTGGTCGGGGTTCTCGATGATCAGGTGGAGCCAGTTGGCCAGATCGCCCGCGGTGGAGATGACCGCACCCGCCGCCCACGCGGCGCTGGGGCTGGAGAGGGTGAAGTCCTTGACCGTCGGCGACGGCGCCGCGGCACCGTCCTCGATCCCGGCGTAGCCGTTGCTGTGGACGGCGGGGAAGTTCGGGTTCTGGGGGAACAGGGTATGGGTCAGTTTCAGCTGCGGCATGCCCGCCTGATCAAGATTGTGGTTGATGCCGGAGAGACTCCGGTTGACCAGGGTGGCGAGGGTCGGGCAGTCGGGGGTGCCGCCGGGGCAGTTGACCTTCTCGGCGATCAGACCGAGCAGCACGTAGTTGCTGTTGGAGTACTCCCAGCCGGCACCCGGAGCGAAGGGGCGGGGCAGGGTGGTGCTCAATTCGGCCAGCTCCGTCGCCGGCCACACCTCCAGCGGCTCCTGGAAAAAGACGTCGATGAAGGGTTCGGTGGTGCCGCCGCTCTTGACCTCGGCGCCGAGGTAGTTGGGCACGCCGGCGGTCATGTTGAGCAGTTGACGGATGGTGATCAGCGTCCCGTCGGGGATGTGCAGTTCGGGAATCCACTGATCGACGGTGTCGTCCAGGGTGAGCTTGCCGGCGTCCACCATCTGCAGGATCAGGGTGGCGACGAAGGTCTTGGTGATGCTGCCGACGCGGAACTGCAGCCCCGCGGTCATCGGGGTCTGGTTCGCGGTATCGGAGAGCCCGCTAACGCCCAACCAGGCGGGGCCCTGGACGGGGGCGGCGGAGGCGACGACCCCTTCGACCACGCCGTTTTCGACCGCGTTGTCGAGGATCTGTTGCAACTGTCCCAGATCGGGCGCGACGATGACGGGGGTTGCCGAGGCGATCGAAACGAACGCCGACAGCAGGATCGGGAGGAGTCGGGCGGAGGCCGCGCGGGCACGCCGGGTGAATCGTGGGATCATGGGATAGGCTCCATGTTGTTGTTGGTCGATTCCATCGTTCAAGCATCGCTACCATAGCAGCGTTTTCTCGGAGGGTGGAAATCCATCGTTCCGCCCCGCTCGATCGGGTCCCCCACAAGGTTCGACCGACGTTTGTTTCGATGTCGTGAAATCGGGTGTTGATTTAAAAAATCGGGACCGTATAATGCGCAGCTCTCGCAGGGAACGCGGGGTGTGCAGGAGGGGTAAGGGCAACGAAAATGGTTGCATCTTTCAGCAAGTTACCCTAGAATGCGCAACCTCTTTTGGGGCTATAGCTCAGCTGGGAGAGCGCTACACTGGCAGTGTAGAGGTCGGCGGTTCGATCCCGCCTAGCTCCACCAAATTCGGAAACAACCGGGCCGGCTTCATTGCCGGCCCGGTTGTTTCAAATCAGGTCTCGTCCCCATCGTCTAGAGGCCTAGGACACCGCCCTTTCACGGCGGCGACCGGGGTTCGAATCCCCGTGGGGACGCCAAATCTACCCCAGTTATGGCGACATAATTGGGCTGCACCGTGAGGACGTCGCCGTCCCGCACGGCGCCTTGCAAAAGCGATCGCAAGATCGCTTTTTTTATTTCCGGGGTGGGAAGGGAGATTTCCGGATAGGGGGACGTCAGGGAGGGGCGCCAGACCACCCCTCGCCACTCTTCCAGTGGCGATGCAGTCCCTCTGCTCCTTGCAGCAACGGTACGAAAAACTCCCTGAGGGACGCAATGACCTCAGACAGGGGGATCTCCGTAAGCCCATTCTTCCTCTGGAACGCCTTCCACTGGACCTGTTTCCGCTGATCCCGGGCAAACTCGTCGGTAAGACCGAAAGGTACGATGGACGGGAGGAGAGTGCCGCGGCGGGAAAAAGTGGCGTGTATCGCGTGGCGCAGGATCTCGCCGTCGAAGTCGGTATGGCGTGCCAGAATCCAAAGGTCGAAATAGTCCTTGCGGATCTCCTCGGCCCGGACGGTTCCGGGCTGAAAGCCTATTCCATCGTCGGCACCCATCGCGCAGAGGGCCCGAAAGATGGATTCCAAACGAGGGATGTCGGCGGCACCGAAGCCGAGGAGGTCGGCGTCGCGCGTCGGCCGGTGGGGGATGTCGAACCAGAGGTCGAACAGCAAGGCGCCCTTGAGCAGGAACTGGTCCGAATACCGGGAGATGCTCAGGCGATAGAGAAAGCGCTCGAGCGCGTAGCGCGTGAGGAGGAGATTGAAGTCCACCCGATCGGCGCGCGCCTTTTCGAGTAGCCTGGCGCGAATGGAGGCCGCGATGTTCCGCTTGGTCATGGAAGGCTTTCCAGGTAGGGGCGCATGACGTTGGCGACGCGGCAGAGCTTCGCATAGTGCCAGAGTTCATCCATGGAGACGCGCCGTTCCGCCCATGCCGCGCGTAGCGCCTCCAGCGCGACGTCGAGGCCGATCTTGTTGCGGAACTTGAAACAGTCGACCACGGTCTTCGCCACGCTGGTCACGTGGACGGCAACCCCGTCGATCACGTGTTCTTCAACGCCGCCGGTCAGCGCCGCTCCCGAGAATCGGACGATCCGAAGAGGGGGATACTCCATCTTGGGGGCATGTGCCTTGTTGGGGATGGCGAGCCAGACTTCAAAAGGGGCCTGGGTGGTGAGGTCGTGGAAGCGGAGCGCGGAGAGAAGGCAGATCACGGCATGGGGGGTTCTGCGCGCCACCTCGCCCAACGCGAACAAACAGCCCTTGGCGGACCAAGCGGGTCAGGGTGACCCTGGGCAGGCCATGTGCTGCCAGGTCCCGTGGACGGATGAGCCCCTGTTTTCGCGCAAGCTCCAGGGTGGCTTCTTGGTGACTTTGCACACCGATATTATGTTGCATAATATCGGTAATAATAAATAAATACCGAATAAATGGAACCATATCCTGAATAGAATCTTGCGGGATCATGGGGTGCCCAACCGTGGCCTAGTGGCTAAAGAGGGGGCCGTTGGCGCCAAATTGGAAGGATCTCGCCGGTTCACTGAACCGTCGAAAAATTACGTGGTTGAGAACGAAAGCTGGGGTTCGATCAGCGGGTCGAGCATCGTGTCGGTCTTCGGCAGCTTGAGGAGCAGCACCTCGATCCCCCGCTTCTTCAGCAGATGCTTGTACATCCGACTGAAAGAACTGGTGGCCGACATGGAATTCAGGGTCGGCCGCAGGGTTGCGTTGGATGAGGTGGCGAGGGAGACCGGTATCGGCCGGACCACGCTGACCCGGATCGCCGGCAACCTTGGCCACAGCACATCCACCGAAACATTGGATAACTTGTGTGAATTCTTCGATTGTCGAATCGAGCAGCTGATCGAATACGTTTCGTCCGGGGCCGACGCCCAGAAGCCGTAGTGGCGTAGCTGGTGTGGGAGCGGGAGGAGAACCCCGGCGGGAGTTCCGGCTCAACTGGATGATCGAATTCGAGACTTCTTCCGGCGCTGCCGGTCTCGCACAGTAGGATGTACTACATTGATTTCGCGACCAATCACCTATAGACCAGAGCCCTCATGGAACAGCAAATGCGCTGAGGCTTTCGTCGAGACCCCGCGGAGGTTTCCGTGCGATCCCCGTGGGGACATCGGTTTGCCGTCACCGCTGGACAAGTGGGACCGTGACCGCTTGAACCCCTTTCTCTTTACGTATTCGCTCGGCCATTTCGGCCGCTTCCTCGCGACTTTCGTAACGCCCGATGCGTACGGTGTGCCAGCGGCGGCCGTTGCTGGAGACGGTGTGGTAGACGAAGGCGGCGTAGCCGGCCCTTTGCCACTCTTCGACGCTCTCGTTCGCATGGGGCTGCTCGCTGTAACTGCCTACCTGGACCGAGTAGCCGACGATGGGGGATTCGTCCGCCGGCGCCGTTGGTTCAGGTGTCGCTTCGGGAGGCGCCGGGAACGGGGTGGCCGCGGCGGGCGTGGCGGGGGGCTGCGCGACCGTGTTCACTGCGGGCGATGCCGCGGTGGCGGCTGAGGGGGGCTCGGTCGCCATCGGTCGCTCTGCCGCTTGCGCTGTGCCGGAGTCGGCGGACGGTGCCTCGATGGCCTTGCCGATGTTCATCGTGGGGATCGGGATCGGTGCTGTGAGGGGTGAATCGCCAGCGACCGGCGGCGCCGTTCCCGCCGCCGCTGGGGTGGCGGGCGTCTCCTGCCGGGGGGCCTCCAGGAAGGCGGTGAGCAGGTCCTCGGTCAGCTCCTTCGGTGGCGATGGAGTGATGGCGGTCTTCAGTCCGCCGTAGTAACCCGCGGTGAAGGCGAGCGTCAGCGCCACCGCGGCGAGGGCGATGAGCAGCAAAAGGGTCCGCTGATTGAGGGGGTGGCACTCCATCGTTCGGGGTCTGCGGGGTCGTGGGCCGGGCGGTAGGGCGGGGCGCGTTTGGGACTGGTCCGCCATTGTCTCCCATTTCGCCACGGGATGGGGATTGCCGCGGCTTCCGATGGGCTTGATTTTGGTGGGCGTATCACCCAAGGTAACCGTTTTTTCGTGGCAACGGGATCGGGTGATGTTCGGGTGGTTGGCGAGGCGCCGTGCGCCGGTGGTGCTGGGGGGATGCAACGGCTGCGGCAAGTGCTGCATGCATCTCACCCTGGTGGACCGCGGGCGGCCGATCAAGCAGATGGAACAGTTCGAGCGGCTGGTGGCGCGTGAGCCCGAGTATCGCTTCTTCCGCCCCATGGATGCGCGCGACGAGGATGGCTTCATCTATTTCTCCTGCCTTCTGCTGGGGGAGGACGGCCGCTGCACCGAATACGCGAGCCGGCCGTCGATCTGCCGCGAATATCCCGATCCTTCGATGTTCCGTTTCGGGGCCCAACTGCCCGGCGGTTGCGGTTACTACCGCGCACCGGAGCGCTCCTTCTCCGATGTGTTGGCCGAGGTCCAGAAGGAGGGGAACCAGGCGGAGCGCCCCTGGTGGCGCCGCTTCACGCCGCAGCGGCTGTTCGCGCGCTCCTGAGTGCCCTCCCGTGGGGGGTATCCCGGCCCTGCTATAATCCCCGCCCTTTTTCCGTTCCGAGACCGCCCCATGGCCCGCCGCAGACGTTCCCGCAAGCAGAGACTCCCCGCCGATCCGGTCGAGGCGACCATCGACTCGATGGCCCACGACGGTCGCGGGGTCGCCCACCTGGAGGGGAAGGCGGTGTTCATCGACGGGGCGTTGCCCGGGGAGCGGGTCACCTTTTTCTATACCTCGCAACGCCGTTCCCATGATGAAGGCAAGGTGGAGGCGGTGCTGGATCCGGCGGTCGACCGGGTGGCGGCGCGCTGCGAGGCGTTCGGGTTGTGCGGCGGCTGTGCGCTGCAGCACCTGGAGGAGGGGGCGCAGATCGGTTTCAAGCAGCAGACCCTGCTGGAGAACCTGAAGCGGATCGGCAAGGTGGAGCCGGAGCAGGTGTTGGAACCGCTCACCGGTCCTCACTGGGGCTACCGGCGCAAGGCGCGCCTCGGGGTGCGGGACGTGCCGAAGAAGGGGCGGGTGCTGGTCGGTTTTCGCGAGAAACACAGCCCCTATCTGGCCGATTTCACCCGCTGCCAGGTGCTCCATCCGGCGGTGGGGATGAAGCTGGAGGCGATCTCCGAGTGCATCGGCGCGTTGTCGGTGCACAACCGCGTCGCCCAGATCGAGGTCTCCATCGGTGCCCGCGGCGGTGAGCGGGAGGTGGTCGCCCTGGTCTTCCGCAACCTCGATCCGCTCACTGCCGGGGACGAGGCGCGACTGCGCGCCTTCGGCCTCGATCACGGTTTCGACATCTACCTCCAATCGGGCGGCCCCGACACCGTGGTCCCGCTGAGCGCGGGGGTGGGGGAGCTGAGCTACACCCTGCCGGAGTTCGACGTGGAACTCTTCTTCGGACCCATGGACTTCACCCAGGTGAACAACGACATCAACCGCGCCATGGTCTCCCGCGCGCTGGCGATGCTCGACCCAAAGCCGGAGGAGCGGATCCTCGACCTGTTCTGCGGCCTGGGCAATTTCACCCTGCCGATCGCCCGCCGCGCCGGCAAGGTCGTCGGGGTGGAAGGCGATGCCGAGCTGGTGCGCCGGGCGGGGGAGAACGCGGCGCGCAACGGTATCTCCAATGCCGAGTTCCACACCGCCGACCTGACCCGGGAGCTGACCGGCCAGCCGTGGCTGGCCGAGGGGATCGACAAGCTGCTGATCGACCCGCCGCGCAGCGGTGCCTTGGAGGTGATCCCGCACGCGGTGGCGCTCAAGCCGCGGAGGATCGTCTATGTTTCGTGCAATCCGGCGACCCTGGCCCGCGATGCCGGAGAGCTGGTGCATGCCCACGGCTACCGCCTGCTGAAGGCGGGGGTGATGGACATGTTTCCCCACACCGGCCATGTGGAGTCGATCGCACTGTTCGAGAAATGAAGGAGTACCGCTTCAGCCTCTCCATCAGTCGTGAGCGGTTCCGCCCCTACTATGAAGGGCGGATCCATGCGGTGGTGGTGACCACCTGGGGGGGGACGCGGGTCAAGCTCCCGGCGTTCCGCCTGCGCCCCTTCGTCACCGAGGAGGGGATTTACGGCAGCTTCTTCCTGGTGCTCGATGACCACAACAAGTTCGTCAGCCTGCAGCGGATCAAATAGCGTTACCGGCCCTGGGCGAATGCTCTCTGTGGACTCGCCCACTGTCTTGGGGCGTCGAGATGCCGGTGCGGCGCGCCCACGATCCCGTATACTATCGAAGTCCGGTTTCCGCAGTTGAGTCCCGCCCATGTGTCTCGGCATCCCCATGCAGATCCAATCCATCGACGGCCACACCGCCCGTTGCGTGGCGAAGGGGGTGGAGCGCGAGGTCTCGCTGTTCATGATGCAGCAGGAGCCGCCGGCGGTAGGGGAGTTTGTCATCGTCCACGTCGGCTACGCCATCCAGCGGGTGACCGAGCAGGAGGCGCGTACCGCCTGGGAGCTGTTCGACGAGATCGCCGAGGCGGAGGAGGGTGGCGGCGTTGCATGAACTCTCCCTCTGCCACGCCCTGATGGATCAGTTGGAGCGCACCGCCGCCGCCCATGATGCCGCCCGGGTGAGTCGCATCGTTTTGCGTCTCGGGCCGCTCTCCGGGGCGGAGGCGTCGCTGCTGAAGAGCGCCTTCCCGATCGCCGCCGCGGGGACCCTGGCGGAGGGGGCGGAGCTGGAGATCGAGGCGCAGCCGATCCGGGTGCGCTGCCGCAGCTGCGGGGCGGAGAGCGAGGCCACCGCCAACCGCCTGCTGTGCGCCGCCTGCGGCGACTGGAACACCACCCTGGTCAGTGGCGATGAGCTGTTGCTGGCCAGCGTCGATCTGGAAAAGGACGCATAGGGCGGCGGCCCCTGGCCGCCGTGAGCGGGAGCACTTCCGTCGGGTGTTCCCGCGGGGCTTTCCGAATGGTGGCTCCGTTCGGCAACGGCGCGCACGGCACGCCCTACCAGGAGCCTGTCGGACTATGGGGGATCGAGCCGCGGGAGGGCAGGAGGGCGGCCCCAATTTTTCGAAAATCCGAGGAGAATAGCGAGCTATTTGACGAGGATTTTCGGAAAAGTGGGGTCGTCATCCCGCTTTCGCGGCCGATTCATCCATAGTCCGACAGGCTCCCGGGAGACGCCGGGTTGTTCTTCATGCCCTTCGTTCCCCTTTGCCTGCCCTCCATGGTTAAAACATTCGCGGTTGGCCAACGGGGCCGGCCATCAATTCTGGAGTCGAACCATGTGCGATATCTGCGGCTGCAACATCACCCCCGGCAATGAGCACCTGCTGGCCGAGGGGGGGAAGCTTTCGGTCACCCCGGAGGGCGAGCGAGCGGTGGAGGTGCTGAAGGGGCTGCTCTCGGAGAACGACCATCAGGCCGCCCACAACCGCGAGCACTTCGACGCCCACGGGGTGCTGGCGATCAACCTGATGTCCTCCCCCGGCGCGGGCAAGACCGCGCTGCTGGAGGCGACCATCGAGGCGCTCGCCGGCGAGTTCGCCATCGGTGTGGTGGAGGGGGACCTGGAGACCGAGAACGACGCCGAGCGGATCCGCGCCAAGGGGGTGCCGGCGGTGCAGATCGCCACCGGCAGCGCCTGTCACCTGGACGCCCACATGGTCCACGACGCGCTGCACCACATGAGCCTCGACGGCCTCGACCTGCTGTTCATCGAGAACGTCGGTAACCTGGTCTGCCCGGCGAGTTTCGACCTCGGCCATCACCGCAACGTCACCCTGCTGTCGGTCACCGAGGGGGACGACAAGCCGGCCAAATACCCGGTGATGTTCCGTGCCGCCGATCTGATGCTGCTGACCAAGACCGACCTGCTGGCCGTGCTCGACGACTTCGACCCCGACCGCGCCGAGCAGCACCTGCGCCACCTGGCCAACCCGGCACCGGCGCTGCGTCTGTCGGCGCGCAAGGGACAGGGGATGACGGCGTGGTTCGACTGGCTGCGCGCCGAGCTGACCGCCCAGCGCGAACGGGTGCGCAACCACCAGACCGCCCATCCCGCCCTGCAACCCGACGGTGCCCGCCTGCATGCCCACGACCACCACCACCATGGGCATCACCACCATCACGGGTGAGGGGTTTTGACCATGAAGGTCATGGAGGTGTCTTGGTGCAAGGTCCAACTCGCCGGGATGCCGCTCCCGTAGGATGGGCAAAGCGTAGCGTGCCCATCAAAACGGTACTGCCGCGGCGAAGCTCACCGCCTTCGTTCGATGGGCACGCTGCGCTTTGCCCATCCTATGGTTGGGAGTGGGCGGGCACTCCGCCTTCTGATTTTCGAATTGAACGGAATACCCCCCCCTTCATGTCCCTCATGGTCAACTCTTAGAAGTCTTGAGAAAGAGCCCAACCGATGACCACCGAAGCATCTCAATGGCTGGAGCGGATCCGGGCGCTGCCCATCGAGGGGCCGGTGCGGATCATGAACGTCTGCGGTGGGCACGAACGCTCGATCACCATGGCCGGGCTGCGCCGCATCCTGCCCGCGGGGGTCGAGCTGATCCCCGGTCCCGGCTGCCCGGTCTGCGTCTGCCCGGAGGAGGATATCTACGAGGCGATCCAGCTCGCTCTCAGGGAAAAGGTGATCCTCACCGCCTTCGGCGACATGCTGCGGGTGCCGGTCAACGTGCCCAAGGAGGAGGCGCGCTCGCTGGAGCAGGCGCGGGCGGCAGGGGGCGACGTGCGTCCGGTGGGTTCGCCCATGGAACCGGTGCGCATCGCCCGCGACAATCCCGACCGCCAGGTGGTGTTCTTCGCCGCCGGCTTCGAGACCACCACCGCGCCGGTGGCGGCGATGGTCGCCGAGGGGGTGCCGGAGAACCTCTCGGTGCTGCTTTCCGGGCGCCTCACCTGGCCGGCGGTGGCGATGTTGCTGGCCTCCGGCGCGCCCGGCTTCGACGCCCTGGTGGCCCCCGGCCACGTCTCCACCGTGATGGGGCCGGAGGAGTGGCAGTTCGTGGTCGACGATCACCGGATCCCGGCGGCGGTCGCCGGCTTCACCCCCGAGAGCCTGCTCGCCGCCTTCTACTCGGTGCTGCGCCAGCGGATCGAGGACAAACCCTTCCTCGACAACTGCTATCCGGAGGTGGTCCGCCCCGGCGGCAATCCGGGTGCGCAACGCTGGCTCAATGAGACCCTCGAGGTGGTGGACGCCAACTGGCGCGGCATCGGCATCATTCCGGGCTCCGGCTACCAACTGCGCGAAAAACACGCCGCGGTCGACGCCCGCAGCCGTTTCCCCGCCTACCGCGAGGAGGCGCGCCGCCGCGCCGGCCAGATGCCGCCGGGTTGTGACTGCGCCAAGGTGGTGTTGGGGAAGATCTACCCCACCGCCTGCAAGCTCTACGGTGCCGCCTGCACCCCACGCACCCCGGTGGGGCCGTGCATGGTCTCCGACGAGGGGGCCTGCCGCATCTGGTGGAGCAGCGGCGCACGGTTGGCGGAGTAGGTCGGCGCTACCGCGCCGACATGAACGGAGGCACCGCTCTTTCAAGTTTCCGCCGTGCTTTCGGAGTGGGACGCCCCGTTCGGATGGGGCGTGATTGCGGTGAGTCCGTTGCTTCCGCTCGCGTCGGCGCGGTAGCACCGACCTACGGCGAGAGCCGTGCCTCAGGGCTTGGCGAGATGATCGCCCATGCGCGGGAGAGGCGGCTTTGCGCCTATCCCGCGTTGCCGATCATCTCCTCGGCGTGGGCCAGGGTCTGCTCGGTGATCTTGACCCCGCCGAGCATACGCGCGATCTCCTCCACCCGGCGGCGCTTCTCCAGCACCTGGATGCCGGTTTGGGTGACGTTCTCACCGCGCACCTTGGTCACCTGCAGGTGGTGGTGGCCCTGGGCGGCCACCTGGGGGAGGTGGGTGACGCAGAGCACCTGGCGGTCGGCGCCCAGCGCGCGCAGCTTGCGCCCGACGATCTCGGCGACGCCGCCGCCGACGCCGGTGTCCACCTCGTCGAAGATCATGGTGGGGATCCTTGCGCTGTGGGCGATGATCACCTGGATGGCGAGGCTGATCCGCGACAGTTCGCCACCGGACGCCACCTTGGCCAACGGCTTCGGCGGCTGGCCGGGGTTGGCGCTGACCCGCATCTCGATCCGCTCCACCCCGTGGAGGGTGAACTCACCGTCGGCGAGCGGCTCCAGGGCCACCTCGAAGCGGCCGCCGGGCATCCCCAGCTCATTCATCGCCTCGCTCACCCCCTCGGCCAGCCGGCTCGCCGCCTTGGTGCGGCTCCGGGTCAGCTTGGCGGCGGTGGCGCGGTAGGCCTCGGCCAGCCGCGCCACCTCCTCGTCGAGGCCGTCGAGGCGCTGGTCGGCGTTCTCCAGCCCCTCCAGCTCGCCGCGCAGCCGCTCGCCGAGGGCGGTCAGTTCGGCGGGCTCCACCCGGTGCTTGCGGGCGAGATCGTGGATCGCGCCGATGCGTTCCTCCACCCATTGCAAGCGCTGCGGGTCCAGCTCCAGCCGGTCGAGGTAGCCGCGCAGCTCGCCCGCCCCCTCGCGCAGCTGGATCAGTGCCGAGTCCACCAGTTCGCAGGCGGGGCCGAGGGAGCCGTCGAGGGCGCGCAGCGACTCCAGTTCGGCGAGGGCGTGGGCGAGCAGCGAGGAGGCGGAGCCCTCGTCGTCCTCGTAGAGCAGGCCCAGCGCGCGGCTCCCGGACTCCAGCAGGCGGCCGGCGTTGGCCAGCCGGGCGTGCTCCTCGTCGAGCCGCTCCAGCTCGCCGTCGGCCAGCTCCAGCCGGTCCAGCTCCTCCACCTGGTAGCGCAGCAGTCCCAGCCGCTCGCTGCGCTCATCGCTCTGCCGACGCAGGCGCTCCAGCTCCTCGCGGGCGGCGCGCCAGTCGCGGTGACGGCCGGCCAGCTCGGCGAGCAGTTTGCCGTGGCCGGCGAAGTCATCGAGGGTCTCGCGCTGCACCTCGCGGCGCATCAGCGACTGATGTTCGTGCTGCCCGTGGATCTCCACCAGCAGCCCGCCGAGGGCCTGCAGCGAGGCCACCGGCACCGGCGAGCCGTTGATGTAGCCCTTCGAGCGACCGTCGGCGATCACCCGGCGGATCAGGCACTCCTCCTCCTCCAGGGCAAGGTCGTGCGCCTCCAGCCAGGCGGTGGCGGCGGGCAGGTCGGCGAGGAGGAAGGTGGCGCTGATCTCCGCCTTGGCCGCGCCGTGGCGGATCACCGAGCTGTCGGCACGGTCGCCGAGCAGCAGGGCGATGGCGTCGACGAGGATCGATTTGCCCGCCCCGGTCTCGCCGGTGAGCACGCTCATCCCCGCACCCAGTTCCAGCTCCAGGCGGTCGATGATGGCGAAGTCGCGGATGTGGATGTGGCTCAGCATGGCGCGCTAGTGTACCCGATTCGACAGGGTGTGCAGCGCTCACGGGGAGCCGATGGGGAGTGGGTCAGGGTTTGACCCCGGCGAAACTCTTGCGCAGCTCCGCCTTGCCCTCCTCCAGGTGCTCGTTGTAACGCTCCCGCGCCTGTTTCGGGTCGAAGGAGAGCAGGGTCCCGCCCGCCTCGAAGTGCTGGATGAACAGGCGGCCGATGGCGTAGGTGGAGGCGCCGCTGAACAGCGCCGCGCCCGCCGCGGTGGCCACGCCGGCGACGGGCATGCCGCGGATCAGCCGGGCGAGGTTGAGGGAGAGCGAGACCGCCCCGCTGCCGCCGACCACCGCGCCGATGATGACGCGGGCGCGCTCGTCGGAGAAGGGGATGTCGTAGAGGCGCGCGAGGTCGCTCAGCATCTTCGCCTGCACCCCCGCCAGCGCCAGCCATTCGACCAGCGGCAGCGGCACCAGGCCGAGTGCCGCCGTCCCCATCATGTACTTCCTGACCAGCGCCTGAGCCTCGGCGCTCCTCTGTTCCGGTTCCAGTTCGGACATCGTCGGTTTCCTTTCGCGGTTGGCGGGTTCGGTCAGACGAAGAACTTCCAGTCTTCGACGTAGTCACTGGCCACGAACTTCGGGTAGCCGGGATCGGCCCGGTAGGTGGTCATGTCGTAACGGATGTACTGGTCTTCCCGAAAGAAGTACACCTTGCCGTTCTTCCAGTAGATGCAGGCGTCGATGCAGTCGAAGATGAGGCCGGCCCAACGCTCGCTGGTGAGTTGGGGGTAGCCCTCGTCGGCATGCCCGTTGTCGGCGTTGTAGCGGATGTAGTGCTCGCCGCGGAAGAAGTAGACGGCGTCGGGTCCGACGTTGATGGCCGCGTCGATACGGTCGAACGTCACGCCGGGCCACTCCTCGATGATCGGTTTGGGGTAACCGGGGTCGATCGCGCCGCTATCCGCGTCGACGCGCATGCACTGATCGCGTCGGAACAGGATGATCTTGCGCTGCAGGTCCTCCCCCGTGGGAGAGCGCAGTCCCCAGCCGACGAAGGCCGCATCGGGGCGCTCGAAGTGGGCGAACTGCGGCTTCTTGAGGGCCGGGAGGAGGCTGGTCAGCAGTCGCGGTTTGTCGCTGGTGCCGCGCTCCAGGTCGTAGCAGAAGAATTTGTCGTTGCGGATGAAGTAGATGCGGCGATCCAGGTTGAATATCGCGGAGATGGGCTCAAACGAGGTCGCGGCCTGATAGGCACGCTGGAGCACCTCCGCCTTGTGCGGGTCGTTCACCAGGGTCCAGATCCCGCTAACCTCCAGTTCGATGACCTGTGGGTTCTCCTTGATGGTGGTGATCCACGCGTTGTAGTTCTCTTCGTTGAGGGTGCTCAGCGCCGCCAGCTTCAACTCGTCCCCGCCCTTGCCGAACACCCGGCACTCGGAGTTGCTGATCAGCCGCTCCTTGGTCGTCTGGCTGCCCTCGCTGGCCTGGCCCTCCACGCCGCCGAAGCTGGCCTTGATGCCGGCGTTGATCTCCTCCTTGGTCATGGCGGTGGACTTGGCGACGATGAAGGCGAGCATGGCCTTGCCACCAACCCAGGCCCGACGCACGTAGTGGGTGCCGTACTTCTCGAAAAAAAGCTCGTAGGCGCGGCGGTGGTCGTGGTCGAAGGGGCCGTCGGGGATGGTGTCGAGGGCGAGGCGTTCCGTGTCGGGGAAATCGGCCACGTTGGGCAGATAGAGCGCCATCAGCGGGATGAAGGAGCTGCGCAGGGCGTAGTAGGCGCTCTCCTCGGAGTGGATCTGCTGGGTCTGGTTGGCGTTCACATCGATGCTGAAGACGCTGTTGCTGGCCGCCACCCGGGCATCCAGCGTCATCTGCTTGTCGAAGCGCTCCCAGGACTCCTCGATCACCGTCTGGTTGAGGGCCTGGCCCACCGGCACCGGGGGGCTGTCGTTCACGGCGTAGCCCTGTGGCACCAGGAACGCCTCGCCGAGCTCCCGCGAGTTGTAGGTCCAGTGGTCGCACTGTTCGAACAGAACGTCGCGCAGCGCATAGGGGTGGCGCGGTCGCAGGTAGATGCCGCGGCCGACCACTTCCAGTCCGGGGATCGGGAACACTACGTCGGGGGATATCTTCGACATCGGTAATCTCTCCATTTACCTCGGTGGCTACCAGGCGCGAACGCGCGGTCCTTGGTCCAACGAACCGGGTGGATTCTTACACAGCGGACGATTGAGGCCAACCTCCATCGTCCGGCGTGGAAGTCGTCGGGTGGATGCGCTATCGCTTATCCACCCGACGGGGTCGGTCTGCCGTCGTTCTTCTTCATGCGCTTCGATGGTGAATCTTCCCGCGCTTCGTCCTCCAGTTCGAGCCACAGCGCCGTCGCGTGCCAGTGGGCCCGGCAGCCGGGGCGGGCGGCGAAGCAGAGACCGCCGTCGGCGCTGGTCCACTGCGCCAGGGCACGCCGGTAGCGGGCCTCGTCGGCGGCCGGGTGGCCGACCCAGCGCAGGAAGATCAGGCTCTCGGCCAGGCCGTCGAGGAAGCCCTGGCGGAGGAACGGTTCCAGGTGGCGGGTCAGCTTGCCCGCTGCACGGGCCACCGCCGCGTCGTGGCCGCCGCATTCGTGAAGCGCCAGCATGGCGTGGGTGGTGAGGTAGTAGCCGGAGCGACCGCCGTCGCTGAAGGCGCCGTCCTCGCCCTGGCCGGCGATCAGGTCGGCGGCCGCCTGCTCGATGAACGGTTTCTCCACCGGCGCGCCGTAGCGGCAGGCGAGCAGCAGGGTGTTGGCGCGGTCGAAACGGGGCGCCTCGGCGAGGCAGCCGGCCAGCCGCTGCCGCTCCGGCTGCCGTTGCAGCGCGAAGCCGGCCTCCTCCAGGAAGCGCCCGCTGAGATAGCGGTCGGTCAGCGCGCCGCAGGCGAGGCCGCCGGGGTCCAGCGCGTCGATGCGCCGTGCCGCCCGCTCCAGCACGGCGGCGTCCTCCGCGGTGGGGTGGCGCTGCTGGTGGCGGGCGAGGGGGAAGAGCAGCGAGGCGATCAGGTTCCAGTCCCACTCGCCGGCCGCCCGCTCGCTCATCTCCCGCTCCAGCCGCTGTTGCAGCCAGTGCAGGGTGGTGGCGCTGTCCGCCGCGGCGAAGGTGGGTGGGGCGTGGAGCGGGAGCAGGATCAGCAGCAGCGGGAGGAGCAGGGGACGGAGGTTCATGGAGGTGCCTGTTAGTGGGATTTTCAGGTCGGGAGGCCTAAAATAAGAATCGTGTAAGAAATACCGAGGGCGGTGCGGGAAGTACCGTCTCAAGCCATTGGCCGCCAGGGTGGCCGGGGGGAGAGCCCCGGGGGTGCCTGAGGAGACGGCCGCTGTTCCTTCGGGAGTCTACAATGAAGATCCTCTCTCTTTCGCCACGGTGGCTTCTCCTGCTGGTGCTGTGCGCCAGCGTGGCGGTGCGGGCCGAGACCTACAGCAGCAACCTCGACACCCAGAACTACGTCACCCACACCCACAGTTTCGCGCTGGCCGGTGACGGGGCGTGGAGCTTCGATCTGGCCACCAGCGGGACCGTCAGCCTGTGGAACGAGGGGATCAAGGTCTACGCCGCCGACGGTACCCTGATCCATCACTTCCGTTACCTCTACAGCGGCGACAGCAGCGTCCCCCTGCCGCTGGAGGCGGGCAGTTACACCTTCACCACCACGGCGGTGGGCAGCGGCGGCTATACCATCACTACCCGGGTGGCCGCCGAGGATGCGCCGGCCGACGCCGAATCCAACGACCAGCCGGGGAGCGCCGCCGGGACCACCTTGAGCGCCGGTCTCCAGGGCCGACTCGGTTATCGCGCCAACAGCGACGGCGTCGGTGATCCGGTGGACTGGTGGCGGCTCACCCTGCCGGAGGACGGGGCGCTCTCCTTCGTCGTCGAGCAGGCGGACCAGCACGTCACCTTCTGGAACCAGTTCCTGGAGGTCTACGACGCCGACGGCAGCACCCTGCTGCAGAATTACCGCTACATCTACAACAGCGACGTTCCCGTCACCCGCGGCCCGCTCGCCCTGCGCGCCGGGACCTACTACCTGAAAGTGGCGACCGCCGACTCCCTCTCGGTCTACGGCGGCTACGTCGTCGCCACCCAGTCGGCCACCTCGGCCTTCGCCAACGACGGGGCGGGCAACGACGGGGCGTCCACCGCCGGGAGCTATACCCTCGGCGGCGCGGCCACCGGCCACCTCGGCTACCAAGGGGGAGGTGCCGGCAGCGACAGCGACCCGGAGGACTGGTGGCGCTTCAGCGTGGCCGCGGAGAGCGAGGTCACCTTCACCATCGAGCGCGAAGCGGATCTGAGCCTGTGGAACGACGGGATCACCCTGTTCCGCGCCGACGGCACCACCGTGGTGGCGCAGTACCGCTACTTCAGCGACGCCAGCAATACCTTCTCGCCGGTGACCCTGCAGGCGGGTAGCTACTACCTCAAGGTGCGGGGCAGCGGCCACGGCGGTTACCGCCTCTCCAGCGTCGTCAGCGGCATCGAGCCGACCCCGACGCCCACACCGGAGCCCACTCCAACCCCGACTCCGGAGCCGACGCCCACGCCCACGCCCACGCCCACGCCCACGCCCACGCCCACGCCCACGCCGAGCCCCGGCGCCTGTAGCGCGAGCGACCTGGAGGCGTGCGCCACCATCGAAGCCTGCACCGGTGCCGGCGGTTTCTGGAACTTCGACGGGTGCGGCGCCGAGCCGCAGCAGGACCCGAGCCACTACCCCACCTACTGCGAGCAGGGCTACACCCAGTACTGCACCAGCGACGCGGTCTGTTCCGCCGACAACCCGGCCGCCTGCACCGACGCCTTCCATTGCGAGCAGTATGGCGGCAGTTGGGTCGATGGAGAGTGCCAGGCTGCCTCCACCCCGGGGGATGGCGCCGCCGAGACCATCGGTGACTGGATCCCGCGGGAGAACACCACCTACCAGGCGGTGGCGACCCTGGTCCAGCAGGACGACGGCTATCGGCTCGACGGCGGGGTGTGGAGCAACGGCCGCCCTAATGGCGCCGGCGAGTATGACGGCAACGGCATCCAGTCGCGCGGCGAATACGACTTCATCGGCCGCACCGTCTACGCCACCTTCCTGGTCCACGGCGCCGACCGTTACGCCGCCTGGTGGGTGAAGCCGTGGTACCTGCCGATGCACCACATGAACAGCGACCACTCCTATGCCAGCGGCCTGCTGATCCCGGATGACACCTGGATCCACGCCACCTACACCATCGGTGACGACGGCTCGTGGAGCGTGGCGCTCGCCTCCGGCGACTTCGCGCACCTCGGCGGTACCGTCCTCCAGCAGGAGTCGGGCACCCTCACCGAGGAGCAACGCGGCCAGCTCGCCTCCTCGCCGTTCCTGGTCACCTTCACCGACAACTATGCGGGTACCGACGCCTACATGGTGCTGGGAGAGGTGAAGTTCGCGGATGGGGGGGACGGGATGAGCGATGTGGCCGACGCCTGTCGCGCCGCGGTCTCCGTCCAGGGGGAACTGCACATCCCCTGCGTCCAGGTGGGCGAGGCGATCTACGACACCCGCCTGCAGATGGTCGCCGCCTCCGACATCCGCTTCGAGCTGCTGCCCGCCATCGCGGCGAGCGATGTTGCGGGGGCCGCAACCGATGCCTGCCTGGCCCGCTACGACCTCTCCCGCGAGCGGGTCAGCCTGCCCTGCGTCGACGTTGCCCTGGATGGCGCTGGGGTCCTGCCGGTGTGGGCGGAGCTGGAGCCGATGGGGACCGTCGGCGGCAGGCTGCGCTTCCGGGTTGCCGATTTCGGGGCCCTGCAGTAGCGGGTCCGTTGGCGGCGACGGACGGGGCGTGGAACCGGGCGCGGAGGGGAGCGGCCGCGCGCCTCTTGGCTGCCGTCGGGCGATGATCAGGGGGCCGGGTGTACCGAGGCGCGAGGCGGTCCCGGCGGATGGGGTTCATTGAGGCGGGCATGGGCATGCGGGATACTTGCCACGTAGCCGGTGTGGCGGCGGTCCGGGAGATGCCCGTTCCCCATCCGTCCCGATCGTCACCACGCCTCCCGCAGGAAGGGGGTTTTCCATCCGGAAATCCCGTTCTGCCTCTTGCCTCGGCCAACAAGGTTCCCGTCATGTCGTTCGTCACCCACCTCCGACTCTTCACGGTCGCCATCGCCCTCTTCGGTACGATCGCTCCCGCCGGCGCCGGGCAGCGTCTGGAGGTTATCCGTGCAGATGCTGCCGTCCGGCTGGATGGCGTGGCCGACGAAGCGGTCTGGGGCCGGTTGTCAGGGGTAACCGTCAATGACGTCCGTAGCGACATCCCGATGACGCTCAAGGCGTTCCATGATGCGCAACGGATCTACCTGCTGGTCACCTTCCCCGACCCGGACGAGTCCCGCAGCCACAAGTCCCTGGTCTGGAATCCGGCGGTGGGGGGGTACGACATCGGCTTCGATCGCGAGGACTCCCTTGTCCTGAAGTGGAACCTTTCGCCTTACCCGGTGGACCTGACCCTCTCCGGGGAGCTGGAGTATCGGGCCGACGTCTGGTTCTGGAAGGCGTTTCGCACCGATCCGGTGGGCTATGCCGACGACAAGCTACAGATCTACACCACGCTCCGCGACCGCAAGGCGCGGGCGCTGACCTCCCGCAAGGGGAACCTGTTCTACCTGACCCGCTCCGGCGACGCCGGGGATTCGGCCTACGTCTCGGTGCTGGAGGTGGAGAACCGGGGAGAGAGGATCCCCGGCTTTACCCATCGCACCCCCACCGGCAGCCGCGCCGACGTCCGTGCCAAGGGGGGATGGCGGGACGGTACCTGGACGGTGGAGCTCCAACGCCGCTTGATCACCGGCCACGATGATGACGTGCCCCTGGCGGTGGGCAGCGAGACCCTGCTTGGGGTGTCCCGCTACGAGATTGCCGGACGCGAGGTCGACCCGCGGCAAAGCCAACCCCTCCACGGCGCGGGGGAGGTGGGGGAGCTGATCCGGGTGAAGATCGCGCCATGATCCGGAGGATCCCCTACCACCTGCTGATCTTCGGTGGATTCGTCGTGCTGCTGGCCCTGCTGTGGGGTAGCGGCTATTCGGGTCATCTGCTGCAGAAGCAGGCGGTCGAATCCCTGGAAATGGTGACCGGCAGTCACCAGCATGACCTACAGGCGCTGGCCGATGCCCGCTTCAACCTGAACCGGGCCCGACGGCTGTTCGACCGCAACCTCTCTGACCCTGCGATCCGTGCCGATGAGGTCTTCGCCAGCCTCTCCGCGCTGCTCGATGCCGCCAAGGGACAGCAGGGGGCGACGGGGGTGGATTGGCGCCCGGTCGCCCAGGCGCAAGCCGGTTTCCGCAGCCTGCTGCAGACCTTGGACGAAGAGGAGCGGACCAGCGACAACGCGCAACGACTCTACGATGCGATCCAGTCCGAGCTCTCCACCTTCCGCAGCGCGCTGGTCCGGGCGCGGGCCGGGCTGGCGAGCCGTGGTCCGATCGCGGAGCAGGCCTTGCTGCTGGCCCAGTTGATCCAGCGCAGTGATCAGGCGTCCTTGCAACTGAGCGATTTTCACCGCCAGGAGCCCAGTTACCGGGATGAGGTGATGGTGCTGATGGCGGGCGTGGAGCAGGCCCTCAAGTCGCTCGACCACTCCGGGAGTGCGGTCGCCGGGCATGCGGGGGAGGAGACCGGGGAGCTGATGGCTACCTGCCAGCGCATCGTCGCCGGAGTCAATCGTGTCTACTCGGGGCTGGAGGATGGGGACCTCAACGAGGCCAGCCTGACATCGGACATCGATGCGGTGCTGCGGGCCTGGGAGACGATGGGGGTGCTGCTCTCCCGGCTGACCCGCCAGTTGCACGGCCAGATCCGGCAGCAGCAGGAGGAGATCCGCAGCGGCATGGAGAGCAACCTCCGGCACTATCGGCTGCTGACCTGCGTCTCGCTGCTCTTCGGCGCGCTGGTTGCGCTGTTCCTGTTCATGGCGCTGCACCGCCGCCTGCTCGCCCTGGTCGTCGCCCTGCGGGCGGTGCGTGAGGGACGTTTCGATGTCGAGGTGCCGGTGGACGCGCAGGACGATATCGGCCGCCTGGGGCAGGCGTTCAACGAGATGAACGCCGACCTGCGGAGAAAGGGCGACGAGCTGCGCGCCACCATGGATGACCTCACCGGGGCGCGGGACCAATTGGACGCCGCCAACCGCGGTCTGCTGGCGCGGGTACGCAGCACCAATACGCTGCTGGACGGCTTGCCGGTCGGGATCATCCTGGTGGGGCGGGATCGGGTGGTCCGCCGGGTCAACCGGGCCGCGCTGGAGATGATGCGACGGAGCGAACGGGAGGTGGTCGGGCAGATCTGTCACAACCACGTCTGTCCCGCCGATCGCGATCGGTGCCCGCCCCTCGACCTGGGACAGGCGGTGGACAAGTCCGAAAAGGTCCTGCTGGACCGCGATGGAAGATCGATCCCGATCCTCAAGACGGTGGTGCCGATCCGCCTGGATGGGGAGGAGTTGCTGCTCGAGGCGTTCTTTGACATCAGTGAACGGAAACAGATGGAGTCGGCGATGGCCGAAGCGATCCGCAACGCCGAGAAGGCCAATCGGGCGAAGAGCGAGTTTCTGGCCAACATGAGCCACGAGCTGCGCACCCCAATGAATGCGGTGCTGGGCTATGCCCAGCTGTTACAGGGTGCGCCGGGGCTTGGGGAAGAGCAGCGCGGTGACGTGGAGGAGATCCTGACCGCGGGTCGTCACCTGCTGGAGCTGATCAACGAGGTGCTCGATCTCGCCAAGATGGAGGCGGGTCGGCTGGAGCTGGAGCAACTGGAGTTCGTCCCGGCGCAACTGGTGGAGGAGCTGGCCGGGACCTACGGTGTGCAGGCCCGCGCCAAGGGCATCGAGCTCGACGCCGAGACGGCGCCGACGCTGCCGGAGTTGGTGGTGGGCGATCCGACCCGCTTGCGCCAGGTGTTGGTCAATCTGTTGGGCAATGCGATCAAGTTCACCGAAAGGGGGAGGATCTGCTTGGCGGCACGGCCTGCGGAGGGGGAGGGGCTGCTGTTCGAGGTGAGCGATAGCGGCATCGGTATCGACGCGGCGGTTCGGGACAAGCTCTTCCAGCCCTTTACCCAGGCCGACGAGAGCATGACCCGCCGTTTTGGCGGTACCGGTCTCGGTCTGGCCTTGTGCCGCAAGCTGGTGGAAGCGATGGGTGGGGAGATCGGGGTGGATAGCGAGCCGGGACGGGGCAGCCGCTTCTGGGTGAGGCTGCCGCTGGCGGCGGTTCCCCTGGGAGGGAAGGCATCGTCCGCCGCCCGGTCGCAGTCGGAGCGCGCGGCGGGGGGACGCTACCGGGGGCGGGTCCTGGTGGTAGAGGACAATGCGGTCAACCGCCAGGTGGCGGTGGGAATGCTGGTCCGCTTCGGCCTGGACCCCGACACCGCAGCGGACGGCGAGCAGGCGCTCGCTCGGCTGGAGGAGGGGAGGTACGACCTGGTGCTGATGGACTTGCAGATGCCGGTGCTGGATGGTGATCAGGCCACCCGGCGGTTGCGTGAGCGGGAGCAGGAGGGAGGGCTGGTTCCCACGCCGGTCGTCGCCTTGACCGCCTACGCCATGGCCGGTGACCGGGAGGCGGCGCTGGCCGCGGGGATGGACGACTATCTGACCAAACCGGTCTCGCTGTCCGAGCTGGAGGCGGTGTTGGAACGGTGGTTGTCCCACGAGGAGGCGTCATGAGCCACCTCACCGCATGAAAGCGAAACACAAGCCTTTCAACTCTTCGTGCCTTTTCCTTCGCGCTCAATCCGCAACCGGCAGCCGGAGCAGCGCCCGGGCGGTGGCGGTGGTGGCGGCGGCGACCTCCTCGGCCGGCTGATCGCGGACCTCGGCCAGGGCGGCGAGGATCTCCGGGAGGTATTCCGGGCCGTTGCGCATCCCGCGGTGGGCGGCGGTGGGGATGTCGGGGGCGTCGGTCTCCAGCACCAGCGCCTCCAGCGGGAGTTCACGGGCGAGGCGGCGGATGCGGCTGGAGCCGGGGTAGGTGACGGTGCCGCCGAAGCCGAGCTTGAAGCCGAGGTCGAGGAGCCGCCTGGCCTGCTCCAGGCTGCCGCTGAAGGCGTGGGCGATGCCGCCGTGGAGGAAGCGCAGGCGCCGCAGGGTGGCGCCCACCTCGTCGTAGGCCTTGCGGATGTGCAGCAGCACCGGCAGCCCGGCGTCGCGGGCGATCGTCAGCTGCGCCTCGAACAGCCGCTGTTGCGCGGCGCGGTCGAGCTCCCTCAGGTAATAGTCGAGACCGATCTCCCCCACCGCCAGCGGATGGTGATCGGCGATGGTGCGCTCCAACCGGGATAGATGTTCCGGCCGGTGGTGTTCCAGGTAGATCGGGTGGAGACCGAGGGCGGGGAAGAGATCCGCTTCGCCGGCGCAGAGTCGGAGCAGGCCGGCCATCCCGGCGGCGTCGATTGCCGGCACCACCTGCGCCGTCACGCCGGCCCTCCGCGCCCGCTCCAGCACCGCCGGGCGGTCGGCGTCGAATTCGCTTACGTCGAGGTGGCAGTGGGTGTCGATCAGTTCCATGGGAAAAAGACTAATCCGAGCGTTCGGTTTCGTCATCCGATCCGGGAAAGTGCGCCACTCGTCGGCAGGTGGATCAAGGGCGGGGAGGCGGTGGCCGACTGGAAGTCCGGGCTTCAAGGTTTTTTCCGCGGGTCGGTAGAATCGTGCTTCCCCGCGCCGACCTTCAGGGCCTATTATTGCGGTGACGCTTGTAGGCTTTTTGCCTATATCGATCTACATGGTTTCGTTACACAGGTCTGCTTGCGTGTCGAGTTCCGCTGAAAACAAGCCGCAGCCCAGTCCGCTGGATCAGTGGGCTGCGCGGCTCGCCCGGGAGAAGATGCCGGCCTTTGCCGCCACGGCAAGGGCGGTGGGTGGGCTCGCGCGCAGCGACGAGAGTTCCTTCGGTGATCTCTCCCAGCAGATCCTGCAGGATCCCGGCATGACCAGCCGGGTACTGCGCCGCGCCAACAGCGTCTACTACCGGGTCGCCGGCGAGGAGATCCACACCATCAGCCGGGCGGTGGTGGTGCTCGGCATGGAAGCGTTGGCCAGCCTCTGCGTGTCCCACTCCCTGGTGGACTCCCTCCAAGGGGGGCACCAGCATCAGGTGGTGGGCGAGATGGCCCGCTCGTTCCACGCCGCCTCCCAGGCGCGCGGCATCGCCCGCAGGATGAACGACCGGGGCGCCGAGGAGCTGTTCATCGCCACTCTGCTCCATCAGCTCGGGCCGATCGCCTTCTGGTCCTTCGCCGAGCAGGAGGCCCATCAGGTGTTGGCGGCGATGAAGGGCGGTGCCTCGCGGGAGAAGGCGGAGCGCAGCGTGCTCGGCTTCTCCCTGGACGAGCTGACCCACCGCCTCTGCGTCGATTGGCAATTGAGCAGCCTGGTGCGCGATTCCCTTGCCGGCAAGGAGTCGCCGCGGCTGGATACCATCCGGCTGGCGCGGCAGCTGGCGTCGGCGGCGGAACGGGGGTGGGATTCCGCGGCCACCCGGGAGGTGTTGGCGCGGATCGCCGAGCACACCGGGATGAAGCTGGACGACGTGCGCGAGATGGCCCACGCCCAGGCGGAGGAGGCGGCCAAGAACGCCGCCGCCATGGGCGCCGCGGAAGCGGGAGGGCGGATCCCCGTGGCGGGCTGCGGGGTCGAGACCCTGATGGGCGAGGAGCCGGCTGCGCCCGAGTTGGCGCTGCCCGACAGTGCGCTGCAGATGGAGTTCCTCAGCGAGCTGACGCGCATGATCGCCGAGGGTCGGGCCGACCTCAATCAGCTGGTGGGGGCGGTGGTGGAGGGGGTGTTCCGCGGTATCGCCATGGATCGGGTGTTGTTCGCCATGCTGACCCCCGATCGGCGCAACCTGATCGTCCGCCATGCCCTCGGCCTGGGAGTGCCGGCGGTGGGAAGGCCGTTCAGCCGGCTGTCGCCGCCGCGTCCCGACATCTTCGCCTACGTGCTGGCCAAGCGGGAGCCGGTGTGGGTGAACCCGGCCGACCGGGAGGGGCCGTTCCGGTCGCTGATCCACCCGGAGACCCGCGCGGTGACCGGCAGCTCCCCCTTCTTCGCCATGGCGGCGATGGTCAACGACCGCCCCATCGGTCTCTTCTACGCCGATCGCAAGGGCGATGGGCTACCCCTCGACGAGGCCTCCTATCTGGTCTTCCGCCAGTTTTGTCAGCAAGCCAACATGGGGCTGAGCTTGATCTCCGGCACTCGTCATTGACCTTTTCTTGATTTCGGTTTTTCCTATATCCTGCAAGCCTCCGCGCGTGGTGGGGGGGTCTCTCGTCACCAATTCGTATACCTTCTTTTAACGAAAATCCCTACAGGATTTCCTTACCGTGGGTTATGATTGTCTGACAAAGTTGTAAGAATTTTCCGATTTGTGTTGTTGTGGCGGACATGGGATCGATTGGTTGGGGGCCCGACGGAGGCCCACAAGGACCGGGAGGCTCTCCGCGCACGGAAAAATGGGGGTCGAGGTATGAGAGGGTTCACGAGGATTGCCGGATACGCCGTGGTGGCGGGGGCGCTGCTCGCGGGTGCGACGGCCCGCGCCGCGTCGGAGGCCGAGGAGGATGGGGCGGAGCTGCTCAATCTGCTGAACATCCTGGAAGAGCAGACCGAGATCGCCACCAAGACCAAACTCAATGCCGATTACGTGCCGGGCATGGTCACCGTGCTCCACGGCGACGATCTGGAGGCGCGCGGCGTGGCCACGGTGTGGGAGGCGTTGGGGCTGGTGCCGGGGATGGAGCTCTCCATGGACCGCATCGGCGAGCGGCTCGTGGCGGTGCGCGGCATCGGCGGCTCGATCCTCTCCGGCAATCTGAAAATCCTGCTCGATGACGTGGCGATGAACTCCGCCTACGGCGCCATGGCGGTGCCGGTATTCGACCTGCCGGTGGAGCAGGTGGAGCGCATCGAGTTGATCCGTGGGCCCGGTTCGGCGATTCATGGCGAGTTCGCCTACGCCGGCGTGGTCAACGTGGTGACCCGCCACGAGGGACAGCGGGTCTATACCCGTTTCGGCCAGTTCGGCGAGCGTCATGCGGGGGCGAGCACTTCGTGGGAGGCCCCTTCCGGTGCGCTCAAATTCAACCTCAACGTGGCCGGCACCCGGGGGGATGGTGCCGATCTTTCGGTGCCGAGCGATGCGCTGTTCGGCGCCGGCCAGGCGGCGGTCTCCAACGCACCGGGTTCGGTCAACGAGGTGCGCAAATTCGAGGGCGTGCTGTTCTCCATGGAGGCCGGGCGTTTCTCCCTCATCGGCCAGTGGCTGGAGGATCGTCACGGCGACCACTTCGGCCCGCTCAACGTGCTGCCCACCGACGATGGCACCACCGCCTACCGCAACGGCTACCGTACCATCGAGGGCCGCTACCACGACGAGCTGTCCGCCGAGGCGGCCTTCGAGCTGAAGGTGGGCTGGCAGCGCTATCGCCACGATGCCGACGTGGAGCTGCTGCCTCCCGGCTATGTCTTCCCCCACATCCTTTTTCCGGGGGCGATCGTCTATCCCGACGGCTGGAGCGAGCACTCGCGCTATCAGGAGGAGCGGCTCCACGGTTCGCTGGACTTCACCTGGAAGGGGTGGCACAACCACGCCGTGCTGGCGGGACTGTCGCTGACCGGCATCGACGTGGAGGAGTCCCGGTTCGATACCGAGGTCGATCCGGCGACCCTGGTCCCGTTGGGCACGTTGACCCGTTTCTACGGTCGCGAGGCGCACTCTCGCAACATCGTCGCCCTTACGCTGCAGGACGAGTATCGGCTGAATGACGACGTGACCGTCACCCTCGGCCTGCGCCACGACGATTACGACGACGTTGGCGAGAAGTTCTCGCCGCGGCTCGCCGCCGTCTGGCGGATCGATCGGAGCAACATCCTCAAGGCGCAGTATGCCGAGGCGTTTCGTCCCCCCACCTTCTTCGAGCTGAGTCGCACGCCGACCATCCAACCACAGCTGATCGAGACCACGGAGGTGGGGTACATCCACCGTTCCAGCGCCGGGGTGGGCCGCCTCACCCTGTTCAACTCCCGTCTCAAGGATCGGATTTTCGAGAACAACCTGGCGGTCTTCAGCAACACCTCCGGGGCGAGGACCCGCGGCGTGGAGCTGGAACTCGAGCGTCAGCTCGGGCCGAAATGGAAGGTCAACGCCAATCTCACCCTCGCCTCCACCGAGGAGGACCTCACCGGCGAGGCGATGCCCGGCGCGGCCCAGCGGCTGCTCAACCTGGGGCTGATCTACCGTCCCGCGGCGGAGATGACCTGGGCGGCGCAGTGGCGCTACGTCGGCGGGCGGGAACGGCAGATGGGCGATACCCGTGCCAAGATCGGGGATTACCACACCCTGGGGGTGACCGGGACCTTCGCCCATCTGGCCGGCTCCGGCTTGACTCTGCGGGTGGGGGTCGACAACCTCCTCGATGAGGAGGTACGGTACCCGGCGGCGCTGACCGGCGATCTGCTG
Organism: Endothiovibrio diazotrophicus; assembly: GCF_054657215.1. NCBI lineage: Bacteria > Pseudomonadati > Pseudomonadota > Gammaproteobacteria > Chromatiales > Thioalkalispiraceae > Endothiovibrio > Endothiovibrio diazotrophicus. The sequence continues at coordinate 13,873 of NZ_BAAHXB010000018.1, read as the reverse complement.
GGCAACGTCTTCCCCTCCTATGCCGACGACTATCCCCAGCCCGGGCGTTACCTGTGGGCCCAGGTGGGGTACGATTTCTGAGCGGAGGGGGCCCGGCGCGGAAGTGGCGCAACGGCCGCGGCTTTATTGCAAAGTCGCGGCCGTTGCGTCACTTCCGCGTGTGATTTCTCCGCCGGTTTCGGTCGTCCGTACGGCCGCCGCCGGGAGGGGACAACAACCAAATCCGGTGCGGAGTCTCGCCCCGGAAAGGGACGTCAGGGAGCTTTCATGGAGACGTTGCCTTTTCCCAGCACGGGATATCTGGTCGGCGCGTTGGCCAATCTGGTGCTGTTCACGTTGGGCTTCCGCTATGCCTGGAAGCATCAACGCCATCTCGCCTTCGTCATGCTGGCCGCGGCGCTCTTCGGCTGGTTGGTGGAGTACTCGCAGCTGATTCGCCCCGACAGCGAGTACTACTACACCCAGGCGGTGGTCAGCCTGCCCGGCCCGATGCCACTGGGCGTGGTGCTCGGCTGGGGCATCATGATGTTCATCCTGGTGATGACCACCGAGGCGTTGGCGTTGCACTGGACAGTGCGCCCGCTGCTCGCCGGACTGCTCGGGGTGAGCCTCGATCTGGTGGCCGACCCGCCCTTCGTCTACATGGATTTCTGGGTGTGGAAGAACGGCGGTGCCTGGTTCGGCATCCCGTGGTCGAACTACGTCGGCTGGTTCCTGCTGCTGGCGCTCTACCTTTACTTCCTGGAGTTGGGGGTGCGCTGGCTGCTGCCGCGGCGGAAAGGGGTGGTGGGTGAGATCCTGGTCGCCTTTCTGCCGATCATTCCCTCCTTCTTCCTCTTCCAACGGCTGATCGATGGCTACCAGTGGCTGGTGGCGCAGGGGATCGTCGTCGATCAGGTGGTGATCGCGGTGCTCCTCGGCGGCAGCGCGCTGATCGTGGCGCCCTTTCTCTATCGCGCGCGCCGCGACCAGACACCGATCAAGGTGGTGCTGGTGGTGCCCGCGTTCGCCTACGTCTCCTCGATCCTCGGGCTCTATACCTCGGGGCTCTATCTCGCCCATCCCCAGCTGGTGGTGGTCAGTCCGGTGGTGGCGATGGTCAGCGGCCTGATCTTCTGCTGGGCCTATCTCGAACGCTTGTTGCCGCCGTCGGTCGCCGGGGGCGGGGCGGTGCGGTAGCGGTGTGGTCGCGATGTACGGGGCATGGACGGCGTTAAGGACTATGGATCGATGATCTGGCTGGACGGGGAGAGAACGTGGGCGGCGTGGCGCCGGCGGGCGCTGCTGATTTTCTGCACGCTGCTGTTGATCGCGCCCCTCTCCGGCAATCCGGTGGCCGGCGAACAGGAGGAGCGCCGCATCCAGGTGGGGGTCAAACTCTTTCCTTCGCTGCTCGCCGCCGACCGCGACATCGCCGGCAAGCGCGACGGCGACGGCCCGCTACGCCTGCTGCTGCTCTATCGCGATCGGCGCGAAGTGGCCGAACGGGCCGCCGAGCGGCTGCGCGAGGTGGAGAAGGTGCGCGGCATCCCGATCGCGGTGGAGGTGGTGCCGCTCACCGGTCTGGCCGGCCGCGCCAAGGAGCCGTTCGCCGGGATGTTCATCACCCAGCGTCTCGGCGAACACCTGGATGAGGTGATCGCCGTCGGGCGGGAGCGCCAGGTGGTGCTCTTCTCGCCGTTCGAGCAGGACGTGGAGCGCGGGGTGCTCGGCGGGGTGCTGGTCAGCGACCGCATCCTGCCCCAGGTCAACGTGCGGGCGATGCAGGAGGCGGGGATCCGTCTCAAGTCCTTCTTCCTGAGGATTGCGGACCGTTATGAACCGTAGGCCTCACCCGACCGTCGCCCTTCCGTGCCGCCACCGGTTGAGCGGGGCCGTCGCCCGCCTGCGGGGGGCGGCGTGAACGTGCGGCCGGTCCCCTCCATCACCGGTGCCGCCGGCAATCTCCAGGCGCGCATCTCGCTGATCTTCCTGATCCTCGCCGGTTCGCTGACCGCGCTGATGGGCGCGTACTGGATGTTGGTGCTCGAGCCCCAGCTCAACGCCAACGCCCAGGCCAATGCGCGGGTGCTCGCCCAGGCCCAGGCGCAGGCCCTGGCCGACGCCCTCTCGCCGGTGGACGGCGAGGTGCGGCCGCAGTGGCTGACCGCGGCGATGGACGAGATCCTGATTCTCACCGATCCCAATACCGGCACTCCGTTCGTCCGCGGCATCTCGGTGGAGGTGGACTACGACGTGGTCCACGCCGCCAACGGCGCCCTTGACCTGGTGCGCGGCGACGACCACTGCGGCGACTGCTTCGTCACCGAGATCCCCCTCTATTCGCGGGTCAACCGCGAGCTGCTCGGCATCGCCCGGCTGCAGGCCAGCGGCGCCTTCTTCCAGCGCATCCGCGAGGACGTGCGCGGCAAGCTGCTGTGGGGTTCGGCGGCGGGGCTGGCGCTGCTCGCGCTGGTCTGGTGGACGGTCAGCGGGCTGGTCGGCAAGGTGCGCGAGACCGCCCGCGCCCTGGCCGGCGAGAAGGAGTACAGCGACAGCATCATCTCCTCCATGGGCGACGCGCTGTTCGTGCTCGATGCGGCGGGCACGATCCTCACCGTCAACCAGTTCACCACCCGGCTCCTCGGCTTCTCCGAGGGGGAGCTGCGCGGGCGCCCGTTCACCTGGCTGTTCGCCACCGATACCGGCGGCAGCGGCGACTTCTCCGGCGAGAAGGGGTTTTCCCGGCTGATGCGCCGCGGTGCGGTGAGCGACCTCCACGGTGACTTCGTCCACCGCAACGGCCATGCCATCCCGGTACTCTTCTCCTGGTCGACGCAGAACGATCCCGACGGCCTGCCGACCCGCATCGTCTGCGTCGCCAAGGACATCACCGAGCGCAAGCGGGCGGAGACCGAGTTGAAGCGGGCCAAGGAGGCGGCCGAGCAGGCGACCCGTGCCAAAAGCGAATTCCTCTCCAGCATGAGTCACGAGATCCGCACCCCGATGAACGGCATCATCGGCTTCACCGGTCTGCTGGAGCGCACCCGCCTCGACGCCACCCAGCAGGAGTACGTGCGCACCATCGGCGCCTCTGCCCAGGGCCTGTTGACGATCATCAACGACATCCTCGACTTCTCCAAGCTGGAGTCGGGCAAGCTGGAGATCGAGCACGAACCGTTCAACCTGCGCGAGGTGGTCGACGAGGCGTTCACCCTGCTCGCCGCCGGTGCCTACGAAAAGGGATTGGAGATGGTGCGGATGGTCTCCGCAGACGTCCCCACCGAGCTGTTCGGCGACGCGGTGCGAGTGCGCCAGGTGCTGGTCAACCTGATGGGCAACGCGGTCAAGTTCACCGCCGAGGGGAGCGTCACCCTGCGGGTGCGCCGCGAGCGGGTCGACGGGCGCCAAGTGGTGCTGCGCTTCAACGTCACCGACACCGGCATCGGTCTCAGCCCGGCCAACCAGGCGAAGCTGTTCCGCGCCTTCACCCAGGCCGACGCCTCGGTTACCCGCCGCTTCGGCGGCACTGGCCTGGGGCTCGCGATCTCCCGTCGGCTGGTGGAGAACATGGGCGGCAGTATCGGGGTGGAGAGCGAGGAGGGGCAGGGCTCCACCTTCACCTTCACCCTCTGTTGCGAGATCGCCGGCGAGATGGAGCTCTCGCCGCCGCCGGCGGAGCTGGTCGATCGCGAGGTGCTGCTGTTCGAACGCCACCCGCGCTCCCGCGAGGCGCTGATCCACGCCCTCAGCGCCTGGGGGATGGACGTGACCGCCAGCGGCGACCCCGACCAGTTCCGCCGCCAGTTCTCTGCTGGCCGCTACGATCTGGTGGTGGCGGGGTTGCAGCAGGGGAGCGTCGACCAGTCCGGTCTCGGCTGGCTGCGGGAGGTGATCGGTGCGCGGACCCTGCCGCTGATCACCTTGGTCAACTCGGTGGATCAGCGGATCCACCAGCGGCTGGTGCGGGAGGGGGCGCGGGTCTCGTTACCGAAGAGCGTGCGCGCGGAGATCCTGCGTGGCCACCTGCTCGCCGTGTGGGGAGCGGGACCGGCGGAGGAGCGTGCCGAACGCGAGGAGCGGTCCTCGGCGGGGCTGGAGGGGTTGCGGGTGCTGGTGGTGGACGACAACCCGGTCAACCTCACCTTGGCGGCGACCCTGCTGACCCTGCGTGGGGCGGCGGTGATGGAGGCGGAGAACGGCAACGAGGCGATCGATGCCTACCGCCGGGAGCGTCCCGACCTGATTCTGATGGATGTGCAGATGCCCGAGATGAGCGGCATCGAGGCGACCCGCAGCATCCGCGCCCTGGAGCGCGAGCGTGGCGGGGTGGAGAAACGCCTGCCGATCATCGCCCTCACCGCCCACGCCTTCCCGGCGGAGCGCGAGGAGTTCATGCACGCGGGGATGGACGACTGCGTGATCAAGCCGGTGAGCGAGCAGGAGCTGTGGCGGATCGTCGAGCAGTGGTGCGACCGCGGCGCCCTGTCCTCTGCCGCCCCGCGGGGGGGGGACGGGGGCGCGGGCGGGGAGGGGGACGGGCTCTACGATCGTGACGAGGCGCTCTCCCTGGTGGGGGGGGATACCGCACTGGCCGACCGTCTGCTGGGGATGCTGGTGAATGCCCTGCCGCAGCGCTGGGGCCGGATCCAGGCCGCCTTCGACGCCGGCGAGCGGGAGGAGCTGCGCCGAGAGGTCCACACCCTCAACGGCAGTGCCGGCACCTGCGGCGCCAGCGGCCTGCGCGACGCCGCCCGTGCCCTGGAAAGCGCAGTGCAGAGCGAATCGTCCGACCAGTGGGGAGCGCCGCTGGAGCGCCTGCGCCACGACGTCGAACGCTTCCTAGAACGCTACGGCGAGTGAGTTTTCAAACCGCGCGGAAGATGCCGCCGCGGCGGCGCTGAGGGGCTTACCCCTTCCGGCCCAACAGCTTGCCCAGCAGTGAACCCTTGCCGTCCTTCTCCGCCGCCTTGCGTGCCTTCTCCTCCTCCTCGATCCGCTTCAGTTCCGCCTCCCGCTCCTGTTTCTCCTTCTCCAGGTTGCGGCGGATGGTGGCGCGCTGCTCTTCGCTCATGCGCTGGATGCGGTGCTCCAGCACCTTGTTGGAGCGGCGCAGCAGGTAGTTGCCCAACTGGTCGCAGAAGGCGCTGTCGATCTTCTCGGGGGGAAAGGAGACGGTGGCGCGGCCGAGGGAGGAGAAGTTGCGGGCGAGCAGGTCGACGCAGCCGTCGCCGGGGTTGGCGCGGAACTCCAGGGCGCCCTTCACCTGCCCGAGCAGCACGAAGGTGGCCTTGTAGACCTCGTGGCGGTCGTTCATCAGCTCCTTGCAGTGGTACTTCACCGCGTTGTTGGTGAGGTACTCCTTCATCCGGTTGATCTGGCCCGCTTCGTTGATCTCGAACACCTGCTTCAGCTCGCGGGTGCAGACGAACTGCAGGGTGAACTTGCGTTCGGCGTAGTGGCCGAGGAAGTAGTCGCCCTGGTTGAGCCCCTTGAGCAGCGGCTTGCCGGCGATCTCGTAGTCCACCGGGATCTCCGGCTTGACCACGTTGAGCTGCTGCACCACCTCCCGCAGGTAGGCGTGGAGCTGCTGCATCTTGGGGTCGATCTCCTCGCGGAAGCGCCGTTCGATCTCCTCCTTGCGCCGCCGCTCCTCCAGCTCCTGGTTCTTGAGCTGGTCCGCTTCCTGCCTCAGTTCGTCGAGAATGCCCATGCGCCTGTCTTCCCGGTCGGTGGGTTGAACGTGATTGTCGGCTTAACCGCGGATTTCGCCGATCCACGCAGATGGAAGAGCGATCATATCTGCGTGAATCTGCGAAATCCGCGGTTCAAACAGCTTTTCGAGCAGTTGCCAATCGAGTTAAAAAAAGAGCAGCAGGTTGTTGTCCTGGAGCTTGCGGCTCATGATCTCCATCATCCGCTTCAGCACGATGAAGCCTACCTCCCGGTTGCGCTCCAGGTACTCCATGAAGGCGGGGCCGTTGAGCCGGATCGCCTCGGTGGGGCGGTTGCAGGTGACGGTGGCGGAGCGCCGTCCGCCGTGCAGCCAGGCGATCTCGCCAAGCAGCTCGTAGTCGAGGTTTTCCAGCCGCACCTCGTGGGGCTCGGACTCCTCGGGCAGGCGCACCACTACGTCGACCAGACCGTTGATCAGCAGATAGAGGTCGCGGTCGGCCTCGTTTTCCGCGTGCTGCTCCAGCAGCGCCTCGCCGGCGGCGCAGACGCGGATCGAGCAGAGTTCGGCGATCTCCTCCAGGGCACCTTCGTCCAGGCCGTCGAAGATCGACAACTGGTGCAGCTCCTCAATCATCCGCTTCCCCCTTCTCGTCATCCTTCCTCTCCTCCCCGTCGGTGTGCTCCTTGGCCAGGTCGGCAAAGGTGTGGCGCAGCAGGGCGTATTCGGTCAGTCGGTCGCGTACCCGCTGGTTGACGCTCCCCTCGGGGTAGTCGCCCTGCTCGTCGAGGGCACCCGCCGCGATGCCGGTGAGCAGTTCCACCGCCTGGTCGACCTGCTCCACCGCGTAGATCTGAAAGCGTCCCTCGCGCACCGCCTCCACCACGTCGGCGCGCAGCATCAGGTGTTTGACGTTGCTCGCCGGGATCACCACCCCCTGGCCGGGGGCGAGGCCGCGGGCACGGCAGACGTCGAAGAAGCCCTCGATCTTCTCGTTGACCCCGCCGATCGGCTGCACCTGGCCCAGCTGGTTGACCGAGCCGGTGACCGCCAGTGCCTGGCGCACCGGCACTTCGCCGATGGCCGAGAGCAGCGCGCAGAGTTCGCCCACCGAGGCGCTGTCGCCCTCGATCATGCCGTAGGACTGCTCGAACACCAGGCTGGCGTTGAGCGACAGCGGCTGGTTCTTGGAGTAGCGCTCGGCGAGGAAGGAGGAGAGGATCATCACCCCCTTGGTGTGGATCGGGCCGCCCAGTTCGGTCTCCCGTTCGATGTCCATCACCTCCCCCTCGCCGAGGCGGGTGGTGGCGGTGATCCGCGACGGCTGGCCGAAGTGGTAGCCGCCCAGACCGATCACCGACAGGCCGTTGACCTGGCCGACCCGTTCGCCGTCGGTGTCGATGAGGATGGTGCCGCGCTGGATCTCCTCGTGGATCTGGCGGTGGATGCGGTCCTGGCGGCGGATCGCCTGGTCGATGGCGTGCTGCACGTCCTCGGCGTCCACCTCGTTGCGCCCCGCCTCGCCGGCCCAGTAGTCGGCCTCGCGCTGCAGGTCGGCGATCGAGCGCAGGTGGGTGGAGAGCCGCTCGGCGTCGCTCACCAGGCGGGCGGCGTGCTCGATGATCCGCGCCACCGCCGCGCGGTTGAACGGGCGCAGCTTCTCCTTGCGCGCCTGGGTGCCGATCAGCCGGGCATAGAGCAGGTCGTTCTCGCCGCTGCGCTCGATCTCGTCCTCGAAGTCGGCGGCCACCTTGAACAGTTCGGCGAACTCCGGGTCGTAGGCCGATAGCAGGTAGTAGATCATCCGCGAGCCGAGCATCACCACCTTCAGCTCCAGCGGGATCGGCTGCGGCTCCAGGGAGACGGTGCTGACCAGGCTGTAGACCTGGCCGAGGGACTCGATGCGGATCTCGCGGGCGCGCAGCACCCGCTTCAGCCCCTCCCAGGCGTAGGGTTGGGTGAGCATCTTCAGCGCGTCGATCACCAGGTAGCCGCCGTTGGCGCGGTGCAGGGCGCCGGCGCGGATCAGCGTGTAGTCGGTGACCAGCGCGCCCATCTGCGCCTGGTGCTCGACCCGGCCGATCAGGTTCTGGTAGGTGGGGTGGTCCTCGTAGATCACCGGGGCGCCGTGGGTCTCGCCGTGGTCGACCAGCACGTTGACCTTGTAGCGGCGGAAGAAGTCGTGCTCGCTGTGGTCGCCGCCGAGCAGTTGCAGCGAGCTCGCGCCCTCCTCGGTCTTGCGGAAGTCGTTGATGTGCTCGAGGATGTCCTTGCGCAGGGTGTCGAGGAACTCGATCACCTCGGGCAGCTTGGCGTAGTGCTCGCGCACCTCGTCGATGGCGTGATCCACCGCCACCGCGGCCACCTCGCGGTTGAGCTTGCGCAGCCGTTCGCGCGCCTCCTTCTGCCATTTCGGCACCTGATGGGCGATCCGCTGGAGCTGTTCCTGGAGGTTCTCCATCACCTCCTGCATCTGGTCGCGGTCGTGTTCCTCCAGCTTGCCGAAGTCGTCGGGATTGACCACCTCGCCATCCTTCATCGGCGCGAAGGCGAAGCCGCCGGGGGTGCGGATGAGGGTGATGTTGTGGCGCTCGGCCTCCTCGCGGATGGTGCTGAAGGCGCTCTCCTGACGCGCCTTGATCTCCTCCTCGATCTCCTGGGCACGGGTGCGGTACTGCTCGCTTTCGAAGGCGGCGGGGAGCGTCGAGCGCAGCTCTTCGATCAGGTGGTCGACATCCTTGCGCAGCTTGACCGCGCGGCCCGGCGGCAGGCGCAGCATGCGCGGGCGCTGCGGGTCGGGGAAGTTGTTGATGTAGCACCAGTCGGAGGGGTGGGGCTCGGCCGCCGCCCGCTGGTCGAGGAACTGGTGGACCAGACTGCGCTTGCCGATGCCCTCGGGGCCCATGACGAACAGGTTGTACCCCTCGCGGCGGATGCCGATGCCGAAGCGCACCGCGGAGACCGCGCGCTCCTGGCCCAGCACCTCCTCCAGCTCCTCCAGCTCCGCGGTGGTGCGGAAGGGGAACTGCTCGGGGTCGCAGGGGCGGTAGAGGGCCTCCGGCGGCAGGGGGGCGATCGTGCTCATTCTTTTCCTTGGTTCGGTGAGACGGTATCGGTGGATGATAACGCAAAAGGGGGACGGTTTACCGGCCCGGAACCTCTTGATTTCGCCTCGGTTCGCCCCCATTCTATCCGCCGTCACAGGACGGTTTCCCGAGAGGTTCCACCCCGATGCCCATTTACGAATACGCCTGCGAAGCCTGCGGTCACCAACTGGAGGCGATCCAGAAAATGAGCGATGCCCCGCTCACCGACTGCCCCGAGTGCAGCAAGCCGGAGCTGAAGAAGCTGATCTCCGCGGCGGGCTTCCGCCTCAAGGGGGGCGGCTGGTACGAGACCGATTTCAAGAGCGGCAGCAAGCGCAACGTCGCCGAGTCGGACTCCTCGGCCAAGCCGGCGGCCAAGCCCGCCGGGCATAGCTGCTCCAGCGGGGGATGTGGTTGCGCGAGCTGACCCACTTCCCGTTCCTGCCCAACAAAAAAAGCCCCGGATTTTCCGGGGCTTTTTTTGTTGGGCAGGATGAACTCGAGCGGGTGTTCGCGCAGCGGGCGCACCACCTGGACGACGTCCTCCCGGGTATCGCCGAAGCCAACGAACGGATCGACCTGCATACCGCCGCCGAGATCACGAAACTGATCGTCCGCGCCGCCTCCACCGCAGGCGTGTCGGTGAGGGCGTTCGGCGAGAGGGTGGCTGTGACTTCGTGTATCGCCGACGTATATCTCCCGCGCCCTCACACCCGCCTGGTCACATGTCGCAACCCCGGGTCCTCCGGCGAGATGGTGATCTCGAAGCCCAGTTTGCCGACCAGCTCCAGCATCTCGTGATTGGAGGCGAGCACCTCCCCCTCCATGGTGTCGAGGCCGCGGTCGCGGGCGGTCTCCAGCAGTTGCGCCATCAGGTGGTGGGCGATCCCCTTCCGCTGCCATTCGTCGTCCACCACGATGGCGAATTCGCAGCTGGTGCGGTCGGGGTTGGTGACGTAGCGGGAGACGCCCACCTCGCGTTCGACGCCGTTCTCCTCGACCACCGCGATCAGCGCCATCTCCCGGTCGTAATCGATCTGGGTGAAGCGGGCGAGCATCTGCGGGGTGAGTTCGCGCAGCGGCTGGAGGAAGCGGAAGTAGCGGGAGCGCTCGGAGAGGCCGCGGACGAAGGCCTGTTCGATCTCGGCATCCTCCGGGCGGATCGGGCGGATGGTCAGGTCGGTGCCGTCGGCCATCTGCTGGCGGTGGATCAGTGCCACCGGGTAGGGGTGGATCGCCATGTGGCTGTAGGGCTGGGCGGTGGTGGAGTGGTAGCTGACCACCAGCCGGGCGTCGACCGCCACCGCGCCCTCCTCGTCGAGGATCAGCGGGTTGATGTCCAGCTCCTTCACCTGGGGCAGCTCGCAGGCCAGCTCCGAGACGCGCAGCAGCACCGCCTCCAGCGCCTCCAGGTTGGCCGGCGGCAGGTGGCGGAAGGCGCCGAGCATCCTGGAGACGCGGGTCCCCTTGATCAGGTCGCGGGCGAGGCGGTGGTTGAGCGGCGGCAGGCTCACCGCGCGGTCGCCCATCACCTCCACCGCGGTGCCGCCGGAGCCGAAGGTGATCACCGGACCGAACACCGGGTCGGTGATCAGTCCGACCAGCAGTTCGCGGCCGTTGGGGCGGGAGAGCATCGGTTCGATGGTGACGCCGGTGATCTTCGCCCCGGGGCGGTTGCGCTTCACCGTCTCGATGATCTCGTTGTAGGCGTTGCGCACCGATTGGGCGTTGGCGATGCCGAGGCGCACGCCGCCGGCGTCGCTCTTGTGGGTGATGTCGGGGGAGTCGATCTTCAACGCCACCGGGAAGCCCATGGATTCGGCCTGGATCAGCGCCTCGTTGGCGGAGTGGACCACCTGGGCGCGGGCGCACGGGATGCGGAAGGCGCCGAGTATCGCCTTCGATTCGGCCTCGCTGAGCACGCTGCGCCCCTCGGCCAGCGCCCCCTCGATGATCAGCCGCGCCCCCTCCACGTCGGGGGGGTTGGTGCGCGACAGGGAGGCGGGGCTCTCCACCAGCAACTGCTGGTTGCGGTAGTGGCTGGTGAGGTAGAAGAAGGCCTCCACCGCGGCCTCCGGGGTGTGGTAGCTGGGCAGCCCCGACTGGCGCAGCAGGCGGCGCGCCTCGTCCACCTGCACCTGACCCATCCAGCAGGTGAGCAGCGGTTTGCGGAAGTTCTTGGCGAGCTTGACCATCGCCTCGGCCACCGCGGTGGGCTCGGTCATCGCCTGGGGGGTGAGGATCACCAGCACGCCGTCCACCTCGCGGGCGCGCATGCAGCACTCCACCGCGGCGGCGTAGCGCTCGGCGGTGGCGTCGCCGATGACGTCCACCGGGTTGCTGTGGGACCAGGTGAAGGGGAGGCGGTCGTCGAGCTCCTTGAGGGTCTCGGGGGTGAGCTTGGCGAGGCTCACCCCGAGGTCGGTGGCGCGGTCGCTGGCCATCACCCCGGGGCCGCCGCCGTTGGTGACGATGGCCAGCTTGTCGCCGGCGGTGCGGAAACCGGAGGTGAGGGTGGTGGCGGCGGAGAAGAGGTCGCCGATGCGCAGGCCGCGGACCACGCCGGCGCGGCGCAGGGCGGCGTCGAAGACGTCATCCGAGCCGACCAGGGCGCCGGTGTGGGACTGGGCCGCCTTGGAGCCCTCGGGGTGGCGGCCCACCTTCAGTGCGATGACCGGCTTGGCGCTGGCCGCGGCGCGGATCGCGCTCATGAACGAGCGGGCCTGATGGATGCCCTCGATGTAGAGCAGGATGCTGTGGGTCTCGGGGTCGTTGACCAGATAGTCGAGCAGCTCGCCGAAGTCGGCATCCGCCGAGATGCCGGTGGAGACCACCGCCGAGAAGCCCACCCCGTTGGCCGCCGCCCAGTCGAGGATGGCGGTACAGAGCGCGCCGGACTGGGAGACCAGGGCGATCTTGCCGGGGGCGGCGCTGCCCTTGTTGAAGGTGCAGTTGAGGCCGCGCTTGGGGCGCATCACGCCGAGGCAGTTGGGGCCGATGAAGCGCAGGTTGTGGCGCCGCGCGTTCTCCACCAGGGCCTTCTCCAGCCGTTCGCCCTCCGCGCCCACCTCGCGGAAGCCGGCGGAGAGGATCACCGCGGCGCGCACCCCGTGGCGGCCGCAGGATTCGATGATCGCCGGCACGGTGGCCGCCGGGGTGGTGATCACCGCCAGATCCACCGGCTTGCCGAGGCTCTCCAGATCCGGATAGGCGGGGTGGCCCTGGACCGCGTCGCGCTTCGGGTTGATCGGGTAGACCGGGCCCTCGAAGCCCGATTCGAGCATGTTCTTGAAGACCAGGGCGCCGACGGCGTCGGCGCGGTCGCTGGCGCCGAAGACCGCCACGGAGCGGGGTTCGAAGAGGTGGTTGAGGTAGTGTTTGGCCATGGTTTTCGGTAGTTTCGTTTTGGACGGTTGATCTACTGTAGTGGGTGGCGCTTCGGTTTGCATCGTTCGTGGCGGTTCAGCACGTCATTGAATCGCGGATTTCGCAGATGAACGCAGGTCGAGAAGACCGAAAATCTGCGCCAATCGGTGAAACCAGCGGTTGGAATTCTTGTCTCGTCGATGTGGAATGGTTGCCACTGTTGGTCATTTACCGGGGAACTCCATGCGTACCGCCTATATCTCCCATCGCGACTGTCTCGGCCATGACAACGGCAGCGGCCATCCGGAGGGGCCGGGGCGCTTGCACGGCATCGAGGATGCGCTGATCGCGGGGGGGTTGATGAATGTGCTGCGTCACTTCGATGCACCGCCGGCGAGCCGCGAGCAGTTGGCGCGGGTCCACCAGACCGCCTATCTCGACCGCATCGAGGCCCTGGCGGCGGGTGGGGAGCGTACCTTCCTCGACCCCGACACCCCGTTCGGCCCGGGCAGTCTGCCGGCGGCGCTGCGCGCCGCGGGGGCGGCGGTGGAGGCGGTGGAGCGGATCATGGCGGGCGAGGTGGACGACGCCTTCTGCGCGGTGCGCCCGCCGGGCCATCACGCCGAGCCGGGGCGGGCGATGGGCTTCTGCATCTTCAACAACGTGGCCGTCGGCGTCGCCCACGCCCTGGAGGCCCATGGGCTGGAACGGGTGGCGGTGGTGGACTTCGACGTTCACCACGGCAACGGTACGGAGGTGATGTTTCGCGACGATGAACGGGTGCTCTTCTGCTCCACCTTCCGTCATCCGTTCTACCCCCACACGCCGCTGCTGGAGGGCCATCCGCGAATCATCCACGCGCCGCTCACCGGCGGGGGCTACAGCGAGGAGTTCCAGGAAGCGGTCAGCGAGCGCTGGCTGCCGGCACTGGAGGCGTTCGCGCCGCAGATGATCTTCGTCTGTGCCGGTTTCGATGCCCACTTCGAGGACGAGATGGGGGGGCTGCATCTGCTGGAGAGTGACTATTTCTGGGTCACCCGTGAGATCGTCCGGCTCGCCGCCCGCCATGCCGGGGGGCGGATCGTATCCACGCTGGAGGGGGGCTATCGGCCGGATGCGCTGGGGCGCTCGGTGGTGCAGCACATCCGCGCGTTGATGGGGCTGGCGGCCCACGGCCGGCCGTGAGTCCGGCCGGGGAGGCGTTGCCCCTTCCCTGGTTACGACGTTCCGCGTCGTAGTCCACCGCCTCGGACGCTCTGCGTCCTGCCCGGGGCGGTGGTGGACGTTTGGCGTGGTTGCCTTCGTTCCGCACGACGCGGAGCGTCGAAGAGGGCGTTACCACGCGGAGCGTGGTAACGAGGGCGTCGCTGGCGGCAGTGCCTTTTGGGGCGCTCGCCTCCCTGGTTACGACGCTCCGCGTCGTAACCCACCGCCTCGGACGCTCTGCGTCCTGCCCGGGGCGGTGGTGGATGTTTGGCGTGGTTGCCTTCGTTCCGCACGACGCGGAGCGTCGAAGAGGGCGTTACCACGCGGAGCGTGGTAACGAGGGCGTCGCTGGCGGCAGTGCCTTTTGGGGAGCTCGCCTTCCTGGTTACGACGCTCCGCGTCGTAACCCACCGCCTTGGACGCTCTGCGTCCTGCCCGGGGCGGTGGCGGATGTTTGGCGTGGTTGCCTTCGTTCCGCACGACGCGGAGCGTCGAAGAGGGCGTTACCACGCGGAGCGTGGTAACGAGGGCGTCGCTGGCGGCAGTGCCTTTTGGGGCGCTC